>NZ_CP117835.1:3600000-3900000 GCF_029094545.1 Alkalihalophilus pseudofirmus
CCACTCAGCTGGACTTTGGCCTGTTAGTTTAAAAAAGGCAACGAGCTTCTGTGCTTTGTACTCGCTTGTGATCATAAGAGTATTTACATGCCCTTCTTCTAGCAAACGAGATAAGGCCGTTACTTCTCCGTTTGTCACGCGTTGTTCTGCAATCACCCACTTTGTTGCTTGGAGCGGAAAAGATTGATCCAGTTCGATCTCACTGCCAATCACAAGCGCCCTCTTCCACTCATGGGTACCCATCCACTCCTGTACGAGATGTCCTGCATTTCTCAAGGCTGTTTTTGTCACATCATCCTTTGCGTAAAAACAGGCGTTCAGTGTACGCAAGTCCATTTCACGTTCACCAACCTCCTTTAAAAATGCTTGAACAGCTTTAGGAGAATAGAAGACAATTTCCTCGTAATGCTCGATATCTTTAAATACTTCATTATCTAAACAGGTAGAATATTCAGTTAATTTTGGGTGTTCGTAAACATCTGCTCCTAATTTGCGCAGATGCTGTGCCTCTTCTTTCTCTTCTATTGTAGAAGTTGGCATCAAGATCCCTTTTCCATGAAGCATTCTGTTATCAAACCAATTTAACTTCGAACGCAGCTTGACCACTTCCCCAACTACAATAATCGCTGGATTTTGAATCTGGCCTTCTACGAGATTTGCAATAGTTGCTAATGTACCTGTAATTGTCTGTTGTCTGCTGTACGTTCCCCACTGACTGACCATTACAGGAGTATCAGCATATTTTCCATGACTAATTAACTCACTTGCAATTGTTCGAATATGTTTCACTCCCATATAAAAAACGATCGTACTCACACCTTCAGCAAGCGACTTCCACTCCACATCCGGCTTGCCATCACTCGTTTTCGTATGTCCGGTCACTACCGCAAAAGACCCGGAATGCTCCCTATGCGTAATCGGAACGCCTGCATACATGGTCGCTGCAATACCGGCTGTAATCCCTGGTATAATCTCATAGGGGACATGATTGTCGGCTAACAATTCGGCCTCTTCCCCAACTCTGCCAAACACAGCAGGATCTCCGCCTTTTAGACGAACAACCTTCTTTCCTTTCCGTGCATGAATTAACAGTTCTTTTTGAATATCCTCTTGACGAAGTGTGTGCTTGCACGGCTGTTTTCCGCAATAGATCAGCTTGGCACTCTCTTTCGTTTCCGTTAACAATACAGGGTTAACCAACCGATCATACACCACGACATCCGCTTCTCTTAACGCCCGAAGTCCCTTTAGTGTAAGTAAGTCCTTATCCCCCGGACCTGCTCCAACGAAATAAACGATTCCACTGTTCATGTCGACTAACCCCTTTCTCAATTTCCACTATAAAGGAAAATCTTATCGGATTGGTTAGATATGTTATGTTATCTGACATGGAAATTTGGTCGGACATGGTTAAAAGTTAGAGCGTGTAGGGATAAAAGACATAATTAAAGCGCACAGAAGAGTACCTGTACGCAAATGGTTACCAACCGACAATATCATATAAATACAGATTAAATCGAACCAGCAAATAGATCACTATAAAACTATTCGTCGCAATTAGGATCCTCTTACTCAGATAAATGTGATTCCTCTTACAACTTTTTACGATTCGATGAGCGAGATAGAAAAATAATAAGAAAAACAAAATAGGATAGCCGAAGCCATAATATACTTTTTCAATCAGGGTGATATCCCCTGGAGGACCATCAGCTGCTCTAAAGCGAGACATTTCAACCCATATAAAGAAAAACCTTTGAAAGCCATAGGCTGCTAACCCAAGAATGATTAGGTATGATAAATATACAATGAGCTTCTTCATAATCTCCTCTTTCCGATAGATTTGACTATATATTAACGTAAAAGAACCCAAAAAAGCACAGGACCATATTAGTTTCCTGTGCTCTAAATACCGCGTTTATCGAAAAATACACCATCTGTTGTTGGACCATCATATGGATTCTCGTATTTTCTATTCGTTTTTTTCTTTTTATTCATATGGTTTATATCGAACTTAACTTGATTTTTAAGAGCTTCTACTTTTTCTTCTATACTTCTATTCATTTCCATCAACCGGGCTGCAAGCTTTTTGTCTTCTGAACTTACTACATTAATTTCATTAGATTGAATGAGATTCCCTCGTTCATTTAAAAGGCTTTCTAACAGCGATATATAAGTATCTCCTTCGTCTCCTCCAGAAACAAAAGGGTTATTAAGATGGTTTATTAGTTCTTCGGACTTCTGAAATATTTCTAGCAGATCTTTACTCATGCTCATTTGCCTGTATGTCTGTGTTTGCGATCAATTTGCAATGCCTCTTTCCATGTATCTCGGAAATCTTTCACTAAGGCTTCTGCCTCAGTTAACTTCTCTACACTGTTTTCAGTATTTGCTTCCACAAGTCTTGATAGGATGAAGTCATACACTGCTAACATACTTTTACCCAATTCATTATCTGTCTTAAGTGTAACCATAAGCTCTCTAATAATATTTTGGGCCTTTACTAAGTTCTCATGTCGAAGTTGTACGTTATTAGCCTCTATTGCATTTCTGCTAAGGTTAATAAACTTAAGACAGCCGTTATACAGCATCAGTGTCAGTTCTCCTGGTGAAGATGTAACTGCCTTATTTTGTTGATATGCTTGCTGAGGATTATTAATAGCCATAATTTAAAACAGTCCCTTCCTTACATTCCGCCCATTAGTTGGCTCATAAGCGCATTTCCTTGGGCATTGGCTTGATTAACAGCCTGCTCCATACGAGTGAATTGCTGCCAATAACGTTGTTCAATTTGAGCCAATCGGCGTTGAAAATTATCAATTTGAGAGTCTACACTTATTAATTCGCGGCCTAGCGTAAATTGCTGATTGGTTCTGTTCTCATTACCAGCACGGCCAATAATTTGATTTATAGAGTCATTAATAGTTGATCTTAATCTGCCTACTAAGCCAGTTTGACTCTCAATCTCTCTTCGTTGCTCTGCAGTTCGGCTATTCTTTGGTACAGTTGTCAGCTCAGTACTCGCAACAGAATTTAACAATTGATGAACACTGTCTGGGTCATCTTGTAATGCTGCTCTTAATTTGGTTTCATCGATTTCTAATAATCCTCCATCCCGAAAATTACTAGTGGTCGTGATTCCAATTTGAGCAATCTGATTGAATTGACCAGAAGTAGCAACCGGCGTGTAGAGATCATTACGCATTTGTGTTAAGACTGAAGATAAAATGGGATCTCGTCTTAATAAGCCGCTCTTTGCTTTTTCATCCCACATTTCCGCTTCTCTTTCAGATAACTCTCTTCGCTGTTCATCTGTTAAAGGCGGGAAGTCTCGATATCTTGGCTCAGAAATGGCAATATTGATCTCTGATATAATTTCATTGTATGAATCAACAAATGCTTTTATTTTATCAAAGGCATCATCAGTATTCGATGAAACCGTAACTGATTGGAATTCGCCGCCAGTTGGTTCTTTTACATCAAACGTCATCCCGCCGATTGTAATTCGATTTGAACGAGAATTATCAACTGTTATCGTTTCCTCACCGAATACTGGGTTTTTAAATTGAACTACCGCATTCACACCAGATTGTTCGTTCCCTTGCTCAACTTTTAATACATTATTTAAGAAACCAGTATCTCCACCGAATATAATTTGTCTGTTTTCTCCATTAACTTCTTCACCATTAAATTCACCAGAATCTTTACGTTCTAAGACTACACGATCAAAAGCCGCATCATAATAGGCACGCACACCTACATCAGAGTCATTAATTTTTTTCATCATATCATTAAGAGATTTTGATGTATCAACCGTAATGGTCACTTCTTTAGCAACCCCGCTGCTATTATAGGTTTTAATGGTAAATTGATCACCATTATAACCAGCCACATCTCCAATAGCACCATTCTGCTCATTAAACTTTTTAGACGTACTAAACTTTTCAGAACCACTACTTATAGCATCTGTGCTAATATTTTTTGTTCGTGTCGCTACTTGATCCACTTTAAATTGATATGTTCCACTCTGAACACTAGCATTAGCTGTTACAGTGAACATTTGTTCATTAGAAGATTGAGCCACACGAGTGTTTAAAGAGGAACGCAATCGAATATTAGATGCCGACTCTTCTAATGTTCTTAACTTTAAATTCATATCACGATAAGCATCACGCTGCCATTCTACCGTTTGCTTGCGTTGAAAGAATCGATCTAAAGGCTGGCGCTCTACCTGCATTAACTGCTTAATAATCGAATCTGTATCAATTCCAGAGGCTAATCCACCTATCCTCATTTTTCTCTCACCTACTTATATTTTCTTATCTATAAACAACCCAATGGTTTCCTTCATCGTTGCATACATATCAAGTAATTTCTTAGGAGGAATTTCTTTAATGACTTCATTCGTCAATTCATCTACAATCGCCACATAGTATTCGTTTAGCTCTTCGTGTAAACTGAATTTCAAATGAGAGTTAGATACTTTTAGAAAGTCATTTAAGCCATCTATTTTTTGCTGAAGGTCATGGCTTTTTAAATTAGAGATCTTTTTCACATCAGCTACATGCCGATCTTCTTTTATTACTTCATTAGGTACTTCTTTTCTTACAGGTACGGAATTAGTTAACTTAATAGAAGGTTGGTTTGAAATCTCCATCAGCTATACTCCTTAAATGATATGTGGTGTACATCTATTACTAATTATATCGGTAGGGCACGGCTAACATTTAAGCACTGTTTTTAATACTTAGCTACAATCATAAGAAAAGAGACCTTAGTAAACTAAGGTCTCTCTCTTTCCACTTGAAATTAACGAAGTAATTGTAATACAGCTTGTGGCTGTTGGTTAGCTTGAGCAAGCATAGCTTGAGAAGCTTGGTTAAGAATGTTCGTACGAGTGAATTCCATCATTTCTTTAGCCATATCAACGTCACGAATACGAGATTCAGCAGCTTGTAGGTTTTCAGAAGCATTTTCTACATTTTTAATTGTATGCTCTAAACGATTTTGAAGAGCACCCATTGCTGAGCGGGACTTTGATACAGATGCTATTGCATCACTAATTGTATCAATGGCAGTTTGAGAGTTTGCAAAATCAGTGATGTCTAACCCACTAATATCAGTTGCATCTTCCCCTAAAGCTGTACTTAACTGAGCAGACCACTCTAAGGTAATAGTTTGTCCAGAATTGGCACCTACTTGAATTTCTGCAGTAAAGTCTGCTGCTAAAATATCTTGCTCATTAAATTGTGTTTCAGTACCAATTCTTTCGATTTCCTCAATAAGTTGTTGGAATTCGTCATTTAATGATTCTCTATCAATCTCTACATTAGTATCATTCGATGCTTGAACAGCTAATTCACGCATACGTTGTAAAATAGCATGTGTTTCATTTAGAGCACCTTCAGCTGTTTGAATTAAAGAAATACCATCTTGAGAGTTACGAGATGCTTGATCTAACCCACGGATCTGCCCACGCATTTTTTCAGATATTGCTAGACCAGCAGCGTCATCACCAGCACGGTTAATACGAAGACCTGAAGATAACTTTTCCATTGAGTTAGAGTTTTGGTTAACGTTGATACCCATTTGACGGTGTGCATTCATAGCACTAAGATTGTGATTAATAATCATTATAAATTCCTCCTTGAATGTGAGTCCGCCCACGTCCTTGTGGTTGGAGCGTAATTTCGAGCCGTAGGACTTTGTTATCGGCCGCTAACTAGGTCCTCGTGCTTACAACTTATATATCGGTTTAAGTATTTAAAAGTTAAATAGTTTTAATAAAGTTTTTCTATATCTTTTTGACAGGAATGTGTCTGCTTTGTAGTTTTTATAATATGTTTAATGATTTCTACTTTTGAGTTAACCTTCAATTTCTTCTTAATTGAAGCAATATTATTATTTACAGTGTGGTAAGAGATGCACACGCTCTGAGCAATTTCAGTGGTTGTTTGGCCTTTGTATAAGTGGTAAATGATTTCTTTTTCAGTTTCATTTAGTTGAGAATAGGAAGTTAAATCAAGCGGTAATAAGAATTCAGATTTATAAGTCTCTGCAACTTGTTTAAGGATCGTAGTTTGAAAGGGTAAGGCTATATAGGGATAAAACTTTAATGCAGTCATAAATTCATCTTCTACTGTTTTTTTGCATGATGTGATGATACTTGCTTCTTGAAAGGAAAGGATTTGACTTACAATCGAGATTTCATTTTCTCTAAGTACCCAGATTACCTTCTCATTATTATTATCTTTCGTATCAGCATGTATTAACTCTCGCAGCACGCCTTCAACCCTTTTCACATCACAAAAAAAGTGGGCATGAACCTGTAAGTTTTCCGACTCTTTTGTCAATTTAGCTCTAATAATAGGAAAGACCATGGGATCAGTAGTCATGATCGTCACGGTCGCAATTGGGTTAATTAACTTTTTCATTATTTACTCCTTTATACACTTCTAGTACATCAGAATCAGCTACCCTGTCATCTTTAAATGTTTCAATATACAGCGGTGAAGTGGCTGTATTTAAAATTTCACCGTCTACATCAATATAGGGAAAAATAGGATTATGCAAAGGTATAAACTTAACCATACCTACCCTTCCGTCACTTAACACTACCTGGCTTCCGATTGATGATTGCATTATATGAAAGATAAACGTTAATGTTTTCTTGGGATCCAACTTTCCAAAGGTATCTGCTTGTAGCTGAATTAAAGCTTCATAGAAAGATAGTGCTTTTCTGTAAGGTCTATCAGAGGTCATGGCATGAAAACAATCAACGATAGCAATAATTTTTGCATATGGATGGATATAGTCGGATTTTTTCTTATGAGGGTATCCAGAGCCATCTTCCCTTTCATGGTGCTCAAGAGCCGCTCTACTAACATCCTCTCCTACTTCTTGAGCTTGTAAGATCTTATAACCAAAAGTAGTATGATGTTGCATCACTGCAAATTCATGATCAGTTAATCGGTTTTCTTTATTTAATATATTAGTAGGAATGCGTGTTTTTCCTATATCATGAAGTAATCCACAATAGGCAATACGATTTACTTTCTCTTTAGAATAACCTAACCATCCTGCAAGTTTTGCTGCTAGCATTGCAACAGCAATATTATGACGGAACGTGTAGTCATCATGACTTTTCATATTCAGCATAAGTGTTTGGATATCAATTTGCTCTGTAATCATTATCAAAGTTGGAACCATTTCCTCTTCTAACTTCTTAACAGAATCACTGTTTTCATCCAAATAATTAAATTCATTTTTAAATATGAAAATTTGTTCATTCATCATGTCAGAAAAGAATTGCCTAGGACCTTGTAGAAATTGAGTATAAGAGGAAATCGAAATATTAAAAGCAGTCAAACGTTCAACCTGCTTTAGAGTTAGGATAGAATCTTTTTTTAGTAGTAATCCGTGACTAGGAGTGTGTATATCCTCTGTTAATTTATAACCAATATATCGTTTATTCTCATCAAACACTGTACGCATCTCCTGCTCTTGATAATTTTAAAATCAAGCCGTTTTAAATGCTTTTAATTCCTCTAAAGTTAATTCAGATAAATTCTTTAACCCCTTAGAAGTTTCCTCAAGATGAATGACTGAATCCATCTGCTGTTCTCCAACTTCCATGATTTCTTGAGCATGTTTATTAACAAATATAGTTTGTTCTAAAGATTCATCAATGATGTCGTTAACGTGCTGAATAGCTACAGATTGCTGTTCTACTGCTGTATTTACGCTTAATGAATTCTCATTAATCTGCATATTCATTTCTTTAATCATTTTTAAGTGAGTCATTGCATCATCTGCCAGTGTATTTGTGTCTTTTATTTGGTTATTTACTTTTTCAAGTGATATTTTAGCTTTGCTCGTTACATCAAACGTTCTACCATTTAACGTAGTAATTTGTTCAGCTGCTTCGGCACTTTCATATGCAAGCTTTCTCACTTCCTCTGCAACTACTGCAAATCCTCTACCTTCTGCTCCTGCCCTAGAGGCTTCTATAGTTGCATTTAAGGCCAGTAAATTCGTTTGCCCTGAAATTCTCGTTATTTTGTTTACAAAGCTTGAGATTTGAATCGATTGCTGTTCTAGTTGATTCATTACTTCATTTAACTCATCACTTGCTTCTCTTAAGGTTGTTACCTTCTCCAGTACTTCACCTAAAGAATCATACCCGGTATTCGAACTAGAACTTGCCTTCTCAGTAGCTTCTAAAGCTATAGCAGTTGAAGCTGCAATTTCCTGAATAGAGGCACTTAGCTGCTGGATCGTAGCTTGCGTTCCATTAAAATTTTCACTTGAGAATTAGTATGCTTATTAATATAGTCAATACTTTGATTCAATCCATAAAATTGCTCCCTAGAAGTACGAGCAGAATCTAGTATATGAGATGCCTCAGTGTCTAATCCATTTGATTGTGCTTTTAATTGATTGAACAAGACTGATAGTTCTCGATTCATGTTGGACAACGCGTCTCCTATTTGCCTAAACTCATCATTTGTCCTAATCTTTACTTCTCCCGTAAAATCTAGTACTTTAATTTGATCGATTAAAACCATGATTTGACTCAATGGTTTCTTCACTAATAAAGTGACTAGTAGATAGATAAGTACAGAACCTATAAAAAAAGAGACTACAGCTGACGAAACGAATAAAAAACGAGGATCTACTATATTATTTAACAATCCCATGATGTATGTCCTTGCAAATGTTAAACAAAATAGTACAGTAACTAGAACAATCGTTAGCTTAGTAGTAATATTTAATTTCACGTTTGTACAAACCTCTCTTTTTTTGAAAATAAAACCATTTATATAATAGTTCATTTGTCTCATTTTGTCTATTGTTTTATTTAATTTCTACTATTAAATAAGAAAATCGTCCGATAAATATCAGACGATTGTTTTTTCAACCTATTTTCTGTTTAACAAAGTGAGTAATTATTTCTATCTTTGAATGTACGTTTAATTTGCGTTTAATCTTTACTATATTATTATTAATTGTATGTACAGAATTAAACGTTTGGGCTGCAATTTGATCTGCAGTTTTTCCTTGTAACAAATAATATATAATATCTTTTTCAGTCTGATTAAAATCGGTGCAGTCACCAAGACAAACCGATAAGTCCTCTCTTTTGTGAGGCTTATTATAGTTATATACCGTCATAAGAATATTCTTTTGAAAAGGTAAATCTAAACACGGATAGTATTTTATGGAATATTCGATTGATTGTTCCAGGGATCCGTTCTCTTTTGCAACTATACTTGCCTGCCCCATGAGTAGAATTTCTTCTGCGATTTCTTGTTCATTCTCACTTATAACCCAGATGTATTTCTTATACTGATCTTTTTGCTTCCTTGTGTTCTCCTTCATATCTTTTAAAAATTCTTTTATTTCACCTTCACTTTTTATACTTATATAATCAACTTTGATATATTGATATTTAGAGAAATATTCTTTGATTTTACCCTCTAAGGAAGCATCAGTCATTATAAAGGTGATGGACTCATTTGATATAGTAGTTTGCATGTAAATCCTCCCTCTTTTTACTGACTTATCTATTTATTCGACAAATCAATTCGACATCCTTGTCAAAATTTCGTATTACAAAGAATATATCATAAAAGAACCTTTACTACCATGAAATTTTACCTAAAATTCTTCTAAATACGACAAAAAAGAACAAATCTCACCAATTGAGTGAGATTTGTTCCGTTTAAGTGAAGTCTCCTTTAATAAAACCTTTTAATCCTTCTAAAGATACTTTCCTTCCGGCTTCATGGTTTTCTTTTTGAATTTCTAAATACACTTCTTTGCGATGAATTTCAATATTTCTTGGAGCATCAATACCTAGCTTAATTTGATCTCCTTCAATTGCCAGAATTTTAATCTCTATATCATCACCAATTTGAATAACCTCTTGTAATCGTCGTGTCAGAACAAGCATTTACGCCTCTCCTTTCACATGCTGATTAAAGATCTGATGTTTCGTGAGGTAGTCCGTGTTGCTTAGTAAGAGCTGCTTTCCTTTTTGTTTGGCAGCATTAATAATAACAGGTGCTTGCAGATTAGCGGTTGTCTTTTCAAACGGTTCTTTCACTGTCAGCATTACGAATGTCGCCACTTCTTCTTCCGATTGAATGTCTAGCTGCTCAATCGTTGAATCTGGCAGCTTCACTTGATAGCCCGGTACAAATTGAAATGGATTAATGACAATAAAAGCGACTTCTTGCGTGTTCGTTGATTGGAGCACATAAAATGGCGTCCCTTCTTCAAATGGAAGCAAAACAAAAGACTTTTCTTCTTCAAATGCCGGAATGCCCTTTTCAAAACGAATCAATTGGTTCGCTTCTATTTCAATTGTCCCTGTATATTTGGTTTCAATCTTCAAATCTATCACACCTTTTGTCGATTTCTTCCTTTATGATAGCATGTCTTCTAGCAATCTCGACTTTGTTTAACAAGATTCTTAAAAATAATTAAAAAACTTTTAGAAATTTGAAGGAATTTACAAACTTATGTAGAAAATTACATTATACCTAGGAAAATAGTCCGCTATTTCACTAGGTACCTTCCCCATACGACTGGTTGAACCGTTTGGGTGACCAATCGGCAGCCTGCCTCACATTCTTCAAAATGCCTTCTCAAACGTTACGTATTTCCAATTTAAATGACTTAATTAAGGATTTTTTTAGAATAGGTGTAGTGTGTTCATTCCTTTATTTTGGTGTGTTTAAATGGAGGTATGTAAGGTTTGGCGGAGACATGCTGCGGAATGAGGGGCAAGTCGTTAGTTACAGGTGTTGAAGACTGTTCAAAAGCAGTGCCCCGAACAGTACTGACAGACCTGGCGAGAGACTGCAATCCCCTGCAGCTCTCTTGCAAACTGTCGTCCTATAAGCTTGAATCAACAGCAGCTCCAACGGCTTGAAAGGAGATGCTATTTTTTTGTTTTACATACGTTTCGGTCTGCCATTTCGGCATATGGATGTCCGGCTCTCTACGGTTCACTTTAATATCAGTCTGATGATTAGGCACGCGGAAGCTAACCTGCGCTGGCTCAAAATGAATTTTGGTACTCGAGACAGATCTAGGCATGTTCACTGTTTGAAGCTGGCCTTGGGGCTTTTCGCTATTAACTTTAGCTAATCTACCTAAGGCTCCAAAGCCATTTTCTATTTTCATCATTTGATCGCCGTGTTGACGTCTTTTTGTAAGATGTTCAGCTGCTTTTTGTTGAGCTCGTTGATAAAATTCATCAGCAAGACGAAATGGAGTTTTCAAATTAGCCTCAGCAAAGGCTTGTGTTTGATCAATAGATAGCTCAGCAGATTTTG
The DNA here is from genome assembly GCF_029094545.1 of Alkalihalophilus pseudofirmus. Lineage (NCBI taxonomy): Bacteria > Bacillati > Bacillota > Bacilli > Caryophanales > Bacillaceae > Alkalihalophilus > Alkalihalophilus pseudofirmus. Next base: position 3,611,343 of record NZ_CP117835.1, read on the forward strand.
TATTAATCTCAATCATCCCTGTATGAGTCTGTCTAATTTGCAGGTCAGCGTTATGCTGTTTGATTTGAGGGTGAGATCTGTTAGCTCTGATACCGATATAAGCATCTGTCGATTGAATGGCTATATGCGGGACTCTCACAATGTACACACCCTCTCTATCTTAACGTAAGAAGTCTATTAATGAAGGTTGAATCACACGTGCACCAACAGCAAGTGCGGCACGGTGGACGCTTTCTTGAGTCGTGAGGTCAATAATCACTCTCTCAAGGTCGACATCTTCGTTATCAGACATAATTCGTTTTGCAAATACATTTTGTTCCATGAGACGGTTTTCGATCATTTCGACTCGGTTCACACGAGCTCCAAGTTCAGCACGCTCGGCTACTAGATAATCAATATGGCCAAACATATCATCAATATAACCTGTTAAATCCTTGCCCTCTAAACTTGGATTCTCAAGTGCCTGTTCAAGACGAATGATATCCCCAAATAATGCTGTACTAAATACTTTAGAAGCATCAATATTGACAGGTATTGTTACGCCTTTCATTAATTCAATCTCCACAGTCTGCGTGTTTACAGAAACAGCAGCTCTATCAGAGACCACTATATCATCTTGGCGTATAACCTTTGTAATTGGCTCAGTTGCTCCAATTGTTTTATTAGGCTCTGAGAAAGTAACATTTCCATCTTCCTCTACAATAAGCTGATAAGCCTTTTGCTCAAAGCCCTCTTCCCCAAATACAGGCTCTTTCCCTATTTGCCGGATATCTTGGAAGATACGATTTCCATCTCCACTCTCGCCTACATATCTAAAAGTTTGTCCCCCATAGGTAACATTATATTGATCTAGATTTTCAGCAGCACTATTATTCAATACTGCTATGCCTAGGTTCATTTTAGAATCATCAATAATAGGTGGATTTGTCGTATTTGTGCCATTAAAAATATACTTGTTACTCACTTTGGTATTAGCCAGCGATTGTAAATGTTCTCGCAGCTGCTTTACCTCTTTTGCTATATTCGCTCTTTGCGTTGCTTCGTACGTATCATTTGACGCTTGCGTAGCTAACTCGCGAATTCTCTGGACCGTTTGTGTTGCCTCATCGAGTGCAGAATCAGCAGAATCTACCCAGTTGTAAACTTCTCGTAAGTTGCGTTGAAATTGCCCCACTTCGGTTACCTGGGAACGATAACGCATACCTTTCATTGCTACCACTGGATCTTGTGAAGCTTTTGTAATACGTTTGCCTGTAGCAAGCTGGTCTTGAAGGTTTGCTAAACGGTTATAACCTTGACTAATATGTTTTAATGAGCTTGTGGAAAGCATCATCTGTGTAACTCGCATGAACGTCTACCTCCTATCGACCAACGACACCCATACCGTTAATAATGCGATCGAGCATTTCGTCAACCATTGTAATATTTCTAGCTGCTGCATTATAAGCATGCTGGAATTGAATCATCATCGTCATTTCTTCATCAAGAGACACATTACTCACTGACTGTCGTTGAAACTCAACATTCCCACGCAAACTTTCTGAGCTGCCGAGCATACGGCCCGCTTCTTGAGTTTTCACGGCCATTTCACCGATAACGCTTTGATAAAAGCTTTTAATCGTAGCGGTTTGACCATTAAAATTCATTAAAGTATCTTTTGCATTCGACATTAACAGGGCGTTTGATCCATCTCCAGAAAACGACTTAGGAATGTCTGGATTTCTATAGCTGCCGTCATCGGATAATAACTCGCGAATTCTCTCGTAATTCTTAGGGAATTCTTTCATCAAGGTTTCATATTCCGCACGTGCATCAGTAGTTAAGGCGTCCTTATTAACGCCGGCAGCTGTGATTTTGTTCAAATTGCCCATAATGTCAGAGTGCACCTTAAGTGTAGCGGCTGCATTAGCGGGATCAAATTCAAAGAAAGCTCCCCCTAATTCTGAAGGTTCTCCTACTGCATTAAGAGTAAATCCTATCGAGTGAATATTGTTCATTTCTGTCGCAAATTGAAGAGCCATCTCGTTTAAGTTAGTAAGCATCTCAGGATAAGTGCCTTTAGTTGAGCCATCTGCACTTATGTAACCGAATGCTTCAATCAGCGCCTTTAATTCTCCTCTTGCAAGTTTGTCAAACTTAATACTCTCATCATCAGTTCCGTTACCATTAATATCGACAAATGTGAGCTCATTAAAAGCACCTTCGGAATAGTCCATTTCTTCATTGAATTTCTTTAGCGCTTCTCCATTTGTACCATCTATTAATTGAAGCTTCTCACCATTAGGAAGCTTCATAAAAACAGATACAGCCCCTTCAGCAACATTATTTGGCTGTCCGCTGCTTTTTTCACGCTTTGTCTCAATGTCAACTATTTGTGAAAGCTGGTCTAGAATTCGGTCCTGCTCATCATATAAATCATTAGGTACATACCCATGAGGCTCTGCTGAGCGTATTTGTTTATTGACATTGTTCAGCTGTTCTAAAAGTGAGTTCGCGGCTTTAATTGTCACATCAATTTCAGCTTTATAATCATCTTGAACCGTTGTTAATGAACTATTAAGATATTGAAATGTATTAGCAATTTCCTCTGCACGACGTCTTGCTACAGCCCTGGCACCAGAGTCATCAGCATCCCCATTTAAATCCTGCATCGCGCCCCAAAATTGATCGATCAAAGATGCTAACCCTTGTTCTGAGGGTTCATTTAAGATCCCTTCCATACGCGTAAGCGACTCATACTTCGCCCCATAATAGCCGGCTTTATTATTTTCATTTCTAAATTGCACATCGAGAAAATGCTCTCTTACACGTTGAATAGACCCTGCTTTTACTCCTGTACCAAGGTGACCCGGAAGCATCGGACGATTCATTCCTACGTTTGGATACGGTTCTGTCTGTGTGAAATTAACACGCTGGCGCGTATAGCCAGGTGTGTTCGCGTTGGCAATATTATGACCGGTTGTATGCAAAGCGTACTGCTGGGTCATCATCGCACGTCTTGCTGTTTCTAATCCGTGAAAAGTTGATTTCATTTCTGCTCCTCCACTTACTTAAGCTTTCGAATCAAAGGCAGAGCGGCTGTAAAGCTCTGTTTGTTCTTGTTTATCTGTAGGGTGTTGATAGTGCACATCTTCTGATTGCGGCACCATGAGGTCAAGGGAAAGGTTAACAAAACGCAAAGATTCTTCGATTAACTCTTTGTTTTGTTGGTTCATCTCAGAAAGCCTGCTCACTTCCTGGAGCAGTGCTTGCTGCAGTCTTTCTATCATGAGCCGGTCTTCACCCTCTGTATAGGTAAGCAGCGTTTGAACCGTCGCGTCTTCTCTGCCCTCTCCCTTATGCATCATAAACTCCTCGGCTGCCCTTGCCCGCTTGGCATCTGCCGCTTGTACAGCACGAATCAGCTTGGCTTCCTCACGAACAACCTGGCTGAGAGCATTCATGTCATTGGCTTTAATCGCACCCGGCTTCTGCAGTGCTTTCTTATTCAATTCTTGATGAAGCTTTAACAGCTCCGCTAATGCTTGAATCACCAGTTGTGCTGACATGATACTCACCTATCCTCTTATTTATCGTTCCAGAACTCATACATTTTCTTCGCTACAGCTTCTGGATTCACTTTGTATTCCCCAGCTTCGATCTGCTTTTTAAGCGCCTCTACTTTTTCTTCGCGCGCTTTTTCAATCGGATTACCTTTTTGCCTCTCTAATGCTTCTGTCGAAATTTCAAGCTTATCAACTTTCTTCTTCGCACCTTGAAGCTTTTCTGATGTGTCTACTTGTTTTCTGTACGGATTTTGCTGGACGGACTGGTATGGATTAATCTTCATCATTTTCCCTCCTTTGGCTCTACGTAACTGACATAAAAACGTACCGATTGGCTCATACAGCTTATATCGGCACGTGTCTTGTCTCTGTTAAGGATTATTTATCAAGCCGGTCATCTAAAGAGTGGTACGTTTTATTTTTCGCACGTTCTTCAGCTTTCAAATTTTCTTCTATCCGCTCTTTAAACTCTTTCTCTTTTGCAAGCTGATCTAAACCACCTGTTATATTTCCTTTACAGCTTTCACAAATCCGGCCTTGTTGAATAAGCGTGCCGCACGATTCACACGGGTAGCCCATGTTCGGAAAATGCGTGACAAGAATACGTCCTTCTTTCACAAATTGATGAATTTGCTCTAGCGGCACCTCTGTCTGCTCATGTACCTCGCGGATTGAAGCCATCCGGTTTTGTTTACGCCGCATAAATCGTGAAACTCTATCGTAATTTTCCTCTTGTTCTTTATAGCATGTGTTGCAAATAGGACGGAGTGCCTTCACAAAAATTGTCCCGCACTTAGGGCAATTGGCTACATTTTTCATAATCCGCCTCTCCTCTCTTACCATCTCATTATACCGTATGCTGACGTTTCTTACCTAGCCAGCGTTAACGATTCCACATGCTCGGCGCCGTGCTTCTTTAATACAAAGGCTGCCTGCCGCACTGTTGTTCCTGTAGTATATATATCGTCAAGTAATACGACTTTTTTTAGGGTTTTCAGTGAATCTATTCCACTCTGTATATAAAAAGGAGATTGGTTGACTTGAGAGATTCTCGCGTAGCGGTTCTTCTTGCTTTGCTGCTCACTTTCCCTCCTTCCCAGTGTTACAGTAGGAGCAAGCCACTCCTTTGATATTAGCTCCACTTGATTAAAACCGCGAGCATGAAGGCGTTCGTTGCTCAATGGCATGAGAACAGGCGAATAGTCTCTAAAGTTTTTAGCATAAAAGCTATTCAGTTTTGTTGAAAAATAGCGTCCAACCTCAGCATCCCCTTGGAATTTATATTGAGCGAGCCACTCTTTCATCGTCTCATTATATGCGTAAAGCGAGGTGTTTTTCACAAGCAGATCTTTTGCTGTTTTGTGCTGGTTCCATTTACTACAATCAAGACAGAAGGCCTTAGCAGAGGATCGCCACATATCTGCGAGTACACGGCTGCACAACTCGCATTGCTCCCCATTTAATAGTTCTAGCCCCTCTTCACACCTCTCACATACTAACTCTTCCTCACTATCTAAAAAGATCGCACTCCAGCTCAGCTTAGCACGCGTTTTCTCGTGACAAATTAAACATCTCACAACCTATACCTCCCTCTTGTTCATCCAGTTAATCTGCGCTCTTGCCCGCACCATTGCATCAGTCTTTCCGTAATGCAAAAAGGTGACATCACCCGTTGGCATCTTGGCACTCCTCCCCACACGGCCTGCAATTTGAACAAGCGCCGATTCTGTAAACACATGATCTTCCGCTCCAAGCACAGCAACATCCAGGTTGGCAATCGTAATCCCACGCTCAAGAATCGTTGTCGTTAGCAAAAGAGAATACTCTTCGTTTCTAAATCTTTTTACTTTATCATGCCGTTCTTTATCTGCTGCATAGACCGCTTCATGTTTAATAGATTGAGAGGCTAATAGATGAGAGACTTCCTTTAACACTTCAACTGAGGGGAGAAATAAGAGGGTAGGCTTTTTCGCTTTAAGTCTTTCTTGAAACCACTTCATCAAAACAGGAGGGAGTTTCTTTTTCTTAAGGCGTGTCCGCCAGTTGCCGCACCAGGTGAAGTTTGGGACTGGCAGCGAAAAGCCATGGTAACGCCTCGGTACATAAACGATTTTCAGGTTAGGAATTTTTCTAATTTGAGTGGTAGGGGTGGCTGTTAAATAGATAAGACTTGATTGAGGTTTTCTTGCTTGTTGAATCGCATATTGGAGACTTTTGTCGTAACTAAACGGAAAGGCATCGACTTCATCCACAATCACCACATCAAAGCTTTTGTAGTAACGCATCACTTGGTGGGTGGTGGCGATGACAAGCTGGGCGTTTTTGTGCTGGTCTTTACTGCCGCCGTATAGGCTTGCTATCGCTATAGAAGGGAAGACAGCACGGAGTCGTGGGGATAGCTCTTTTACCACATCCACACGCGGTGTTGCAATCAATACTCTTTCACCTTTATTGATAGCCGCTTCGATTCCTTTAAAAAGCATTTCTGTTTTTCCTGCTCCGCACACGGCCCACAGTAAGAGCGAACTCTTCTTTTCTACTGCTTTGATCACAGAATTAGAAGCTTTCTCTTGAGCCAGGGAAAGTTCGCCTTCCCATTTTAAAGAGGATGAGTGATTGAGAAATGGAGTTTTATCAGAAATTGCGAGGTGGATTAGAGGCTTACATTCTTGAACTTTACCTAGTTTAATGCAATGGCGGCAGTACAAGCAGTCCTTCTGACACGTGTAGCAAAAATGAGAGGCGAATAAACTGCGGTCACGGTTTCCGCACCGTACACAGCTGGGGATAGACTGTTGATAAAGGATTGCAGGGGATTCTATTAATGTACCATTGTGGATAAATAAATCTAGTTCATGTTTCGGAAAAGGGATTTCTGTTCTCAGCAGGCGCTTGCCTGTAATAAATGTGAGTAAGTCGGTGGACAAGTGGGATCACCTCGGAGGATTAGTTAACAATTGGGGTAATTATAAGAAGAAAAGCATGAAACAACGGGTGCTGCTCCATGCTCAGGTTAATGTTTAGCGGGATAATTTATACCAAGAAACCCCTAGGCTTCCTTCGCCTAAATGCGTACCTATCACAGGACCGAAATGGCTGATGTCTACATCGACATTTTCAAATTTCTCTTGGATTTCTTTTGCAAGAGTTTCAGCAGACTCTAAGCGGTTGGCATGGATCACAGTCACCTTGAAGGCACCGCCTTGTGTCACATCTTCTTCTAGCAGCTGGCAAATACGCCCGACAGCTTTCTTCTCCGTACGAACTTTTTCAAACGGTACAATGCTTCCTTCTTCAAAATGAAGGATTGGTTTAATCTTTAATAGATTACCGACTACAAGCTGAGCTGCGTTTAAACGGCCGCCGCGGTGTAAGTGCTGGAGACTGTCTACCATGAAATAGGCTTTAAGTGTTGTTTTGATCTCTTTTAGATGAGCTAGTATGGATTTCGCATCCGCACCTTCAGCTGCCATCTTCGCTGCTTCAAGCACGAAATAGCCTTGAGGGGCACAGCTGATTTCAGAGTCAAATCCCTCTATCGAGATATCTTCAACCATAGTCGCAGCACTCATTGCAGACTGGTATGTGCCACTAATTTTGCTAGATAAATGAATTGTGATAATTTCTTCATAGCCTTGATCTTTCAGTTTCTCAAACGTCTCGACAAAATGGCCTATTGCCGGCTGTGATGTCGTAGGCAGTTTTTCTGTATTCTTTAACAGTTTATAAAACTCGCTCGTCGTAAGGTCGATTTCTTCTTGATAAGAATCTTCACCAATAACAACATTTAACGGTACCATCTCTATTGCATATTGATCTCTAATGTCTGACGCGAGATATGCGGTACTATCTGTTACAATTGCGACTTTATTCATACCTAATAGATCCTCACTTTGCTTTCCCATCTTGGGAAGATTCATTTCTCTTATACTCGTATTCTCTCCTATTAAATGTACCGTTAATTCTACTAAGATACAAGAGGAGAGATAGTCGATTTATGCAGGGATATGGAAATGCGTCTGTTCAGGTGCTGATTGCGTCGGTTGAGCTGGGAATAGCGCCGGTGCCTGGCTTTATTGCGTTACTTCAGCATATTATTGCGCGGATTGACAGTGATTGCGTCAGTCTAAGGCTGAATTGCGCCGGTGTAGCGAGAGATTGCGTCACTCCCAGCTTTTATTGCGTCAACTGAGCACTCAGTCCCATTGTTTGCACTCCTTAAAGTCTTCCTTTCCAACCAAAAACAAGAGATACCAATAAGCGGTACCTCTTGTCCACCGTACGAATTAACGAACGATGACATATCCTTTTTTAATCGCTTCGACTACCGCTTGAGTACGGTCGTTTACGCTCATTTTTTGCAGGATGTTACTTACATGGTTTTTAACCGTTTTTTCACTAATATATAGTGATTCACCGATCGCACGGTTGCTTTGGCCGTCTGTCATCAGCTGAAGTACTTCACACTCACGACGAGTTAAAATGTGAAGAGGCTTTCTGTATTCGACTTCACGGAAGCCGATTGACTCTTCGTATTTATCGTCCTCTGTAGCCAGACGACGGTATTCTTTAATTAAGTTATGTGTTACTTTCGGATGAATGTAGGATCCGCCTGAAGCAACCACTTTAACAGCTTCAATTAGAGCGCCTGCATCCATTTCTTTTAATAAGTAGCCTGATGCACCTGTTTTAAGTACATGAGTGACATACGTTTCATCATCATGAATGGATAGAATTAATACTCTTACATTCGGATATGCTGCAACAAGCTCACGCGTTGCCTCTACTCCGTTTACTTTAGGCATATTAATATCCATTAAAATGACATCAGGACGATGCTCATCTACAAGAGCTCTTGCTTCAGAACCATCTTCTCCATCTGCTACAATTTCAAATTCCGGCTCCATTGCTAGGATTCGTTTTACACCTTCACGAAATAGCTGGTGGTCATCAATTAGTACTATACGGATCTTTTTATTTTCGTTCATCCTTATCACCTCTCCGTTTACACGGTATTATCTTTGCCAATTACTAGTTCAATTAATCCATCTAAATCTTGATTTTGTACATTATTAATCGTTATGTTAATGGTACTGCAATGGAAATGAGGGTGCCGATATCAATTTTCGATTGAATCTGCAGCTCTCCTTTGAGCATGTTGACCCTCTCCCTCATACCCATGAGGCCAAATGATCCTTCTTTTAGTTTTGATGTATCAAATCCTGCGCCATCGTCTTTAATGATCATTATAACCTTTGTAGGCTTAATTTCAATTTTAACTTGGATTTCTGTAGGGTTCGCATGCTTATAGGCATTTTGTACCCCTTCTTGAATTAATCGAAACAACGCTACTTCATATTCTTCTGGAATTCGTTGATCACGGCCCAAATGCTGAAACCTGACAGCAATGCCATTGTGTTCTTCAAAATTTGCTAAATACTTCTTTAATGTAGGAATTAATCCTAAATCATCTAACGCCATCGGTCTCAAATCGTAAATAATCCTTCTCACTTCCGCAAGTGAACTTTTTACCATTTTTCTAAGGTCACGAATCTCATTTAGCGCATCTTCAATGCCGCGATCATGATAAATTCGTTCTATTAGCTCAGACCTAAGCAGAACATTCGCCATCATTTGAGCTGGTCCGTCATGAATTTCCCGGGAAAGCTTTTTCCGTTCTTCTTCTTGGGCCTCAATAATTTTAAGGCCAAACCTTTGCTTTTCCCTCGCATCTTCAATAACTTCGCCTACTTGCTTCAAATCACTGGATAAGAAGTTGTAGACAACAGCCATTTGACTGGCTAATTGCTCCGCTCTCTCAATCGTTTCATTTAAATTAATCAGCCTTCGTTCGATATGGTCACGACGCTCTCGAAGTTTAATTTCTTCTTGCTGCAGTACGGCTACCTGCACTTGAAAATCATTTGCCTGTTCGTATGCCGATTTCACCTCTTCATGACTATAACGATCGAACGCTTTACTTACTTCCACTAAGCGATTTCTCGCAAATTTTGCATGTAAATGAGTACGATCTGTTCTTTCAATAACGCCGGCCACTTTCATTCTGACATCCTGAAGCTCTCTTTGAAGCGATTGATACTCCTGCCTCGATTTTTCACCAATGTCAAAGATCTGTTCCCGGCTTTGACCCACCGTCTCTAATGTTTGATCAATTATCTTGTCTAACATGTTCTTGTCAGTCAAGGCTCTCACCAACCCCCACCGCCTTATACTGGCGCTAACTGGTGCAGAAATTTAAAGCTTGTCCATTTGCTTCATGATAAAGTTTCCGCTATCCTTATCTTACAACAATAGGACGAAAAAATCGTTACTTATTCCTAACGTCCTTTTACTCATCTCCACTGCTTTATCGGATGACTACACTATAGTACCAAACCTTTATTACATAGCGATAACGCTGATTTGTAAAACTGTGAAAAAAAGAGGAGGATTGGTGGTCTTGTTACCTATTTATTACACGATAAAAGACCGGGGAGAGCATGAAATTATCATTCAAAAGTCGCGCTTTATCTCCTACTTTTCTCGCGCGACGACCGAAGAAGAGGCTCAAGCCTTCATTGAAGAGATAAAAAAATTAAACCGTGATGCTACTCATAATTGCTCTGCTTATTTAATTGGAGAAACTGACAACATCCAAAAAGCAAATGACGACGGTGAACCAAGCGGGACAGCTGGAGTTCCGATGCTTGAAGTGTTGAAAAAACGTAAATTAAAAGATGTGGTTGTCGTCGTAACGCGTTATTTCGGTGGAATTAAACTTGGGGCAGGCGGACTAATCCGTGCATACGGCGGTGCTGTCAGCGAGGGCTTGAACGCAGTTGGAGTGGTCGAGCGTAAGCTTATGTGTGTCATGCATACACAACTTGATTACCACTGGCTCGGCAAGGTTGAAAATGAATTAAGACAATCAATCTATCAACTAAAGCAGATAGATTACCTTGATCAAGTGGATGTGCAGACCTATGTGGCATCTGATGAACTCGAAGGATTTGAAGAGTGGATGACTAATTTAACGAATGGCCAGGCGGAGATTAAACGCGGGGAAGAAGTGTATTTAGAGACGGATGTTTGATTTGGGACTGCCCCTCATTTTACGTGAAGAGAGAGGCGCATTTAACCAAATAGTTGATACAATAACATGCTAAACAGACGCAATTCCAGCTTGAACCGGCGCATAAAGAGGCAACTGACGCAATTGCGCCTGCCTTCGACACATATAGAGAGGAGAGCGACGCGATTCCGCACGAGAAGGACGCAATAACACCTTCAATCGACGCAATCGCGTTCAACTCACTCGCTACACCTCACCTGATTACCTTTCACATCTCCTCAATCATCAACCGCACTGCACGCAGCATCTCCTCTTCACTCATACTCGCTAATCCAGGTTTTCCAAGAGCCATTTGCTGGCTTCCTGGCACGTGGATAAATCCAGCAGGTATATTTAGATCTCGTCCCTTCAAATAGTGGAGTGTTTGATACATGATGTTGTTGCAGACATATGTCCCTGCTGTATTTGAAATGGCTGCAGGGATCCCTGCTTCTGTTAATCTATCGACAAATGTTCGTATAGGCAGCGTCGAGAAATATGCTGCTGGACCGCCTTCGACAATTTCCTCATCTTGTTTTTTTACACCATCATTATCAACTTCGCCATCGTTGCAATTGATCGCTACTCGCTCTGGCGTAATGCGGTTGCGACCTGCGGCTAGACCGAGCATAATCACTGCATCCAGATTGGTTTCTTCTATCTTTTCTCGCACTTTGCCAGCTGCCTCACTAAATGTCACCGGCAATACTGCGACCTTCACTTCATATTCTCCAATGACTTCCCCATCAATAGCTGCTGCTATTTTGCGGGTTGGGTTGTCTTCATGATCTAAAAAGGGTTCAAATCCGGTTACTAGAATTTTCTTCATTTATCTTCTCTCCTAATTAAACAAATAAAAGAGGCAGAAACGAATGTCTCTCCCTCACAAAATCATTTTGTAATATAAGAAAATGAATCTTTATATTGCTTCAGCTCAATATTTACATCGGCTGAAATAATGCCTTCTATTTTCGCTAATTCCTTATTTACAAAGTGAACGAGATCATCATTATTTTTGAAATAGGCCTGCATAATCAAGTCATGCTGTCCGGAGAATGCACCGACAAAGCGGACTTCCGAGAAGCGGTTCAGCTCACGGGCTATGCTCTCTTGGTAACCGAGTTTGGTTGAGATGCCGATAATCACTTGGACGTTTAAGCCAATTTTATTTGGGTTCATATGGATAATGAATTCAAAGACATTATCTTTTAGCATCCGGTTAATCCTTGTACGGACGGTTCCTTCACTTACCTTTAATTCTTTTGCTATTTCGGTATAAGACTTCTTCCCGTCTTCTTGCAGAAAGCTTAGAATGGTGTAATCCATTTCATCGATCTTAGACATGTTCATCACTCATTTCATTTAAGTCTTACTCACGTTAATAAATGAGCAACAGGTTTAATAAAAGGACAGAGAATTGCTCTCTCTGTCCTTTCCGTTTTTATTTTTCAATTACTCGTGGGTCAAGCGCATCACGAAGGCCGTCCCCAATGAAGTTAAAGCATAATACGGTAATCAAGATTAACAGACCTGGGAATGTTGGGTACCACCAAGCGTTACGGAAAATCGTAATACTTTGAGAGTCCGTTAACATATTCCCCCACGAGGCATTTGGCGGCTGCACTCCTAAACCGAAGAAACTTAACGCTGATTCGGCAAGGATGAAACTACCTACAGCAAGAGTCGCTGCAACAATAACTGGACCAAGTGCATTCGGTAAAATTTGCGTGAAGATAATACGAGCATTAGACATCCCAATCGTACGAGATGCGAGAACGAACTCACGCTTCTTCAACGTTAAGAACTCTCCTCGTACCACACGCGCAGTTGACGTCCAGCTCAACAGCGCAAACACAAGAATAAGAATATTGATGCTTGGCTGCAAGATTGCAACAAGCGTAATCAATAAGAAGATATTCGGGAATGCAAGGATGACGTCTACTAAACGCATTAAGAACGCATCAATCAATCCGCCGAAATATCCAGCTACGGCACCAATAACCGAGCCAATCGCAACGGCTCCAAGCATGGATGCAAAACCAACATACAATGAAACTTGTCCACCGTAAAGCATACGGCTGAATAAGTCACGCCCTAAATGATCCGTTCCAAGCCAGAAGTCAGAGCTAGGCGGAGCCAGACGATTTCTTAAGTCTTGAAAAGCCGGATCATGCGGTGCAATATAAGGTGCTAATAGACATGCCAACGTAATAATTGTAAGCGTAATTAAGCCAAATACAGCGAGCTTATTTTGAAAAAATTTCGCGATAATAATAGATAGGAGTGAGCGACGTTCTCCAATTAACTGCTTGTCCTCAACCGGAGGCTTCCCTTCAGGTGTGTTCGGTTGAAATACTTGTTGTGCATTAGATTCCATGAAGTCTCCCCTCCTTAATACTCAATCCGCGGATCAAGGACTGCATATAAAATATCCGCAATTAAGTTACCGATTACTGTTAATAGTGCACCAAACATTGTGATAGCCATAATGACAGGATAATCACGCTGGAATGTCGCATCGATAAATAATTTACCGATTCCAGGCCAGCCAAATACTGATTCAACGATCGCAGAACCGCCGATCATTGTCGGAAGCATTAAACCAAACATTGTGATAACAGGAATTAATCCATTACGAAGTCCGTGTTTATAAATAACGCGGCGCTCTCTGAAACCTTTTGCACGAGCGGTACGTATATAATCTTGATTAACGACTTCAAGCATACTTGAACGTGTATAACGAGTGAGTCCCGCCATATCAGCTGTTGCAAGAACGAGTGCCGGAAGCAGTAAGTGTTTAAGACGGTCGATAATACTGAAATCTGCGCCAATGGTGGCAACACCGCCGACCGGTGTCCAGCCGAGCTGAACAGAAAATACCATAATTAACATAATTCCTAGCCAAAAGTTCGGGGTGGCAAGCCCAATAAACGACCCAAAGGTCACTCCATAATCCGTTAAAGAATACTGCCTAGTAGCTGAAATAACCCCAAATGGTATCGCTATTATGGCTGCTAAAAACAGCGAGGACGCCATTAGTAGCAAAGTATTTGGAAGACGATCTAAAATCATTTCCGTTACAGGCATCTTACGTGAATAGGACGTTCCAAAATCACCTTGAGCAACGTTTCCTAACCAACGTACATATTGCACAGGAATCGGATCATTTAACCCTAGTCGTTCAATCTGAGCCTCACGTACTTCTGGTGAAATTTCTGGATCAAGATTCATGATTGCAGGTTTACCTGGTGCAGCATACATAATTGCAAATGATATGATGGAAATACCAATTAGAATTGGGATCATCATGATCAGCCGTCTAATGATGTAACTAGTCATAATTTCATTCCTCACAATCCCTCAAGATAGTTTAATAGAGTAGGAAGGGGAGGGAAAATCCCCTTCCCCCACTACTTGAAGGCTTATTCTGTAATGTACCACTCGTTAACTTTGTACATGTTAACACGTGGGTGATGTGTGAAGCCTTCCACACGGTTGCTTAGAAGAACATGTTGCTCTGGGTAGTATAAGAACGTGTAAGGCTGGTCATTTGCGATCTCTTCATAGATTTCAGCGATGACAGCAGCACGCTCATCTTGGTCAATGATCTTTTTGTTTTGATCAGAAAGCTCATCAACACGGTCGTTTTTGTAAGAAATGTTGTTTAAGCCATTTTCAATTTCACGAGAATGCCAGATTGCAGTTGGATCTGGATCTGTTGCAAGACCCCAAGCAAGTACTACAGCGTCAAAGTCGTAGTTAGGAGGGTTGATTTGATCTAAGAACGCGCCCCACTCCATTTGACGAGCTTCAACTTCAATACCGATTTCACCAAGCATTTGTTGAACAATTACACCAATGTCACGACGAACAACGTTACCATCGTTAGAAAGGATTTCAAAAGAGAAACGCTCTCCATCTTTTTCAAGAACGCCGTCAGCACCAGGCTCCCAGCCAGCTTCAGCTAAAAGCTCTTTTGCACCTTCAGGATCATAGTTGAACTCAGGAGCAGACTCAGGGTATGCCCAGCTAAGCGGTGATGCAGGAACGTGTGCTACTTCACCTTTACCATCCATGATTTCATCAACGATAAGTTGACGATCAATTGCCATTGTTAAAGCTTGACGTACTTTAGGATCTTGGAATAACGGACGATCGTTGTTCCAGCCAATGTAGTCATAACGTAATGCTAGAGTCGAAGAAATACGACCGTGGTCATATGTTTCAGCTGTTGCATACTCAGTTGCAGGAAGAATCATGTAATCTGTGTCACCAGTTTCAAACATTAATAGCTCAGCATTAGAGTCAGAAGCTACACGGAACGTTAATTTATCAAGGTTTGGACGACCTTCAAAATACTCTTCGTGAGCAACTAGCTCGATGTATTGTCCATCTACATACTCAACGAATTCAAATGGACCTGCACCAATTGGAGCGTTACGGTTGTACTCCATGTGCTCTTCAAGATCTGCTACAGGAACATCTTCTAAGATGTGCTTTGGAAGGATTCCGTAACCAGAACGTGTGTCAAAACTTGCATCTACTTCAGAAAGAATGAATTTAACAGTGTACTCATCTACTACTTCAACACTCTCAAGAGTATCAAAGTCACCAGCACGAGGGCCTGTGTAATCAGGGTTGATGAAAATGTCATGAGTGAACTTTACATCTTCAGCTGTAAGCTCTTCGCCATCATGGAAAAGAACGCCTTCGTTTAGAGTGTAAGTGTACTCTAATCCATCTTCAGAAATCTCAGGAAGATCTGTTGCTACATAAGGAATGAGATTTAACTCTTCATCTGTTTGAAGAAGGCTTGCATGAACTAAATCAATAACATCAGCACTAGCTGAATCTTGCGAGTAAAGCGGGTTGAATGTTACCGGCTCACCCGATGTACTTAAAACGATACTTCCACCTTGTTGAGGCTCGCCGCTAGCAGCTTCCTCACCGTCACCATCTTCGCCTTCACCTTCTGCTGGATCTTCAACATCTGGATCTTCATCTGTTGATGCAGGCTCATCTGAACCGCCGCATGCTGCAAGTACAAGCATAAGCGCCATGACCATGCCTAACAGCACTAACAAACTTTTCTTTGTCATCGTCTTTCCCCCTAAACCTTTTAGTAAGTATTTTTTCTTGCAGTCTTGCTAACATCCTACTGCCGCATTTTTAAGCCTTAGTATGTAGGCAACACCTCCCTTAAAGATAAACTATTATGAATATTCAAGAGAGAATCATCTCTCGTCTTACCTATTTAAGTCTTACTAATTTAAATCTTACTTATATAAGTGGCAGGCTACGAAATGATCTTTTTTTACTTCTCTATAAGCCGGTGTCACTTGCTTACACTCATCCATTGCCATTGGACAGCGTGTATGGAACACACATCCTGTCGGCGGGTTAGATGGACTTGGGATTTCCCCTGTTAAAATGATGCGCTCACGTTTCACCTCTGTCGGATGCGAACGCGGTACCGCTGATAATAACGCCTGTGTGTAAGGATGAAGTGGATCAGCATATAAATCCTTCTTACTTGCTACTTCCATCATTTTCCCAAGGTACATTACACCTATTCGATCAGAAATATGTTTAACAACCCCTAGATCGTGGGCAATAAATAAGTAAGTGAGTCCAAACTCATCTTGAAGATCTTTAAATAGATTCAAAACTTGAGATTGAACGGATACATCAAGTGCTGATACCGGCTCATCACCAATAATCAATTTAGGATTTAATGTTAATGCTCTTGCAATCCCGATACGCTGACGCTGACCGCCTGAGAATTCATGCGGGTATCGGTTTGCATAAGCCGGGTTAAGCCCAACTTTTTCCATCAATTCTTCTACATATTCTTGGCGCGCTTTTCCTTTATACATCCCGTGAACATTTAATGGTTCACGCAGGATCGTTTGCACCGTTTTTCGCGGGTTAAGAGAGGAGAATGGATCCTGGAATACCATTTGGATATCCTTACGAAACGGATGCAGCTCTCTTTCTTTCATGTTGGAAATGTCTTTACCATCAAAAATGATCTGACCAGCTGTCGGCTCATATAAACGCATTAACGTTCGGCCCGTTGTGGACTTTCCGCAGCCAGACTCTCCTACAAGACCGAATGTTTCTCCTTTTCGAACGAAGAAGCTGATGTCATCTACTGCTTTGACATGACCGACGGTTCTTTGAAACATTCCTTTTTTGATTGGGAAATGTTTTTTCAGGCCATTTACTTCAAGCAATATTTCTTTCTCTTTAGCTGCGCCTGTATTTGGGCGGTCAGTTAGTTGTGTGCTCATTGTTGCTCGCTCCTTCCTCAAACAAGAAACATCTCACCTTACGTCCCGGCTCTACTTCACGAAGCTCAGGCTGCTCACCTACACAGCGCGCCATCGCATGCGGACATCGTGTTACAAAGCGGCATCCAGTGGGGAAGTTGTCCGGTGTAGGTACGTTTCCGGCAATTGATGTAAGACGATCTTTTTCATCATCAACATGCGGTACAGATTCCATTAATCCTTTCGTGTAAGGATGAAGCGGCTTATCAAATAGCGGAACAACATTCGCTTCTTCAACCACCTGACCGGCATACATTACGACAACTCGGTCGGCAAGCTCAGCTACCACACCCAAATCATGAGTAATAAGAATAATAGATGAGTTGAACTTATCACTTAATCCGCGCATTAAATCAAGAATCTGCGCTTGAACCGTTACATCAAGTGCTGTTGTTGGCTCATCGGCAATTAATAGTTTCGGATCACAGCTCATCGCCATCGCAATCATGACACGCTGCCTCATCCCGCCAGATAAACGGTGCGGATAATCACGAAGGATTTCATCTACGCGAGAGAATCCAACGAGCTGCAGCATTTCGCGCGCACGCTCATAGGCTTGTTTCTTCGAGAGCTTCTTGTGGTAGATGAGCGTTTCCATCAACTGATCTCCAACTGTAAATACAGGGTTTAATGAGGTCATCGGCTCTTGGAATATCATTCCGATATCATTACCACGAACCTTGTACATTTTGTCTTCCCCTTGTTTGAGAAGATCCTCACCATTAAATACAATTTCCCCGCCAACGGTTTTCCCGCCCGGAGAAGGCACAAGCCGCATAAGAGATAAAGTGGTCATACTCTTACCGGACCCTGATTCTCCCACTATCGCTAATGTTTCCCCTTGGTTCACTTCAAAGGACACATCATCTACAACAGGAAGCTCTTTTCCTTTTTTAAAGAAATAGGTTTTTAGATTTCTAACCTCTAGCAATGGCTTGTTTTCCACCATAACATCTACACCTCTTTATCCTAGAAGACTACATTCCAATTATGAATTAACGAGAAAGAACTTGAATCTATTTCCCAGGTAAGTAAGAACAAGAAAATTCAGAATTATCAAGAGAAATGAACACTCATTCATACCTGGCGTTAACTAAAACAATCGCTTGTCTGCCATTGTCTCAGCTGTCATTATCAATTTTTCTCATAGTTTTCTGCAAATTTAGTAAATTGGACTAACGTCATTATATGTCAATGTCACAAAGAAAGCAATATTCAATCTTTTTAAAATAATTTTTCTTTGTGATAAATTCTTACAGACTTCGTAATCAAAATGTAATGAAACATTGTCCTTATGCGATTTATCAGGCTTCCAATTCGAATTGTGTAAATAAAAAAGCCATTCCTTACGAATTTATAAATAAGCTTATAGACCCATAATTGGGAGAATTAAGCATAATATTATATTAATATAACGGTAAGCGTTTACATTTAATGGATGAAGAGGTGTGATGTCGGACGAGTGTATACCGCATAAATATATTTAGGTTACTGGGCAGGAGTGATGCAGGTGGTGATGGCTTCAGGTGCTCGGCCAAGGGCTTCTGTTGAGGCTAAAGCTGATTGCGTCGGTTGCAGCCTTTATTGCGTCCCTCTTCTCCCCTTATGCGCCGCTCTCTTCCATAATTGCGTCGCTCCCACCCACTATTGCGCCTCTCTCCTCTTATTGCGTCAGTCTTCGCCGCTATTTGATCGATTTCATGCTTATATGTAATATTTCCTGGCATGATTGCGCCGGTTGCTCTGGCCAAGCCGCTTTCAGTACCCAAAAATCTTCCGCAACCCGAAACAAAATACCGAGTTTCTTCTATATTATAACGCGTTACATAAATAAAGCTCCTCCGGCCTCATCGCCTAAAGGAGCTATACTATCTAATCTAGCTTTTCATTTTCGGATCGAGCGCATCACGCAGTCCGTCTCCGATCATATTAAATCCTAATACAACAAGCATTATCGAGAACCCTGGGAACAGCACTGTCCATGGGGCGGACTGGATGAATTGTCTTGAATCTGATAGCATCTTGCCCCATTCTGGCATGGGTGCTTGAGCTCCTAAGCCGAGGAATCCAAGTGCTGCTGCTTCGAGAATCGCTGTACCGAAGCCAAGCGTTGCTTGAACGATAATCGGTGCGAGACTGTTTGGCAGGATGTGATGGAAGATGATCCGGCCATTTTTCATCCCCTGCGCCTTGGCTGCCATAATAAACTCTTCTTCCCGCAAACTGATGACCTTTGACCGGACTAGCCGTCCAAAAATAGGCACGTTGACAATCGCAATCGCAATTAACGCATTTTGAAGTGACGGCCCTAAGATCGCAACAATGGCAATCGCTAATAGAATGCTTGGGAAAGCGAGCATAATATCGAAAATACGCGAGATCAGCATGTCAATCCAGCGGCCGTAGTAGCCAGCGATTAAGCCAAGCGTCGTCCCGAAAATCAGAGCCCCTGTTACTGCAAAGAAACCAACTTGGAGTGAAAGCCTTGCACCGTACACAATCCTTGTAAAAATATCCCGTCCGAAGTCATCCGTTCCAAACCAATGCTCCATAGATGGCCCTTGCAGACGGTTAGCTGGATTTGTTTCTGAATAGGAACTGCTCGTCAAAAGCGGAGCAAAAATAGCGATTAATATAAAGCTTGTAATAATGATCAACCCGACAATCGCAAGCTTATTTTTCTTCAATTGCTTAAATGCTTCCCTCCAAGGAGAAACCACTGTATATTGATCCTCTGGAGGGGGCGAATTAGGCTCTGGTGTCATCAATGGCTTAGCATGTTCTGTTTTCATCCGAGTCCCTCCTTAATATTTAATCCGTGGATCAATGTAGGAATACAGCAGATCGACAAATAAATTAATTAAAACGAATATGGTCGCAACAACGAGAATTCCAGATTGAATGACCGGATAGTCACGGTAATTGATTGCCTCAAAAATATAACGCCCGATTCCCGGCCAGCTGAAAATGGTCTCTGTTAAGATCGCTCCACCTAACAGGTTACCTGTTTGCAGACCAACGACCGTCAGTACAGGAATTAATGCATTTTTCAATGCATGCTTGTAAATAACTACACCTTGTCCTGAACCTTTTGCATTGACTGTTCGAATATAATCCGAGCGAAGCACTTCAAGCATACTCGAACGGGTCATTCTTGCAATAATTGCCATCGGAATCGTGCCAAGTGCAATTCCCGGAAGAATTAAATGTTTGATCGACTCCCATGTCTTATCAAATTGCCCGCTAATGATCGTATCGAATACGTAGAGTCCGGTCGTTGAAATAATCGGATCACGCGGATTATCTCGTCCGAAAGCCGGGAGCCACCCAAGCTCTTGAGCAAAGATCCACTGCTCCATCAACGCGAGCCAAAAGATTGGCATCGATACCCCGACGAGCGCAATGAACATACTCAAATAGTCAAACCAAGAATTTTGCTTCCACGCACTGACAATACCAGCGTTGACACCAATAATAATGGCAAAAATCATTGCAAAAATCGTCAACTCAATAGTGGCTGCTAAATATGGCCAAATTTCTTCTATGATCGGTTTATTTGTTCTAAGAGATGTTCCTAAATCACCTGTTGCCAAGTCTTTCATGTATAACCCGTATTGCACCCAGTACGGCTCATTTAATCCAAGACGCTCTTCAAGGTCAGCAATCGCTTGAGGAGAGGCTTGTTCACCAAGAATCGTTTGTGCGGGGTTTCCAGGTATTAAGTGAATGATTGAAAACGTCACGATTGTCATCCCGATTAAAACAGGAATCAACAATAATAAACGTCGCATCGCATAAGCCAGCATGATGTCACCTCGCTACTATTTAATCCTAAAAAAAAGGGGGAGTAGAGACGTCTCTACTCCCCTCTTGTGCTTAGTTCTCTAGTTCAACTTCATCTAATGTTTCACTTGTAGATGGGTGTGGTACATAGTTCTTCACGTTCGAGCTTCCCGCTAGTGTCGGGATCGAGTGAACAAGCGGAACCATTGGAGCATCTTCATGAATCAGCTCTTGTACTTGCTCGTAAAGCTCAGCACGCACATCAAAGTCCACTTCTGTTTTTGCTTGAACAAGCAGGTCATTCACTTCTTCATTGCTGTAGAATGAACGGTTACCACCAGGGATCGCATCACCGTGTAATAGGTTTGAGAAGAAGTAATCCGGGTCACCGTTTACACCAGACCAGCCAAGCATGAACACGTCATGTTTACCTTGCTCTGTTTCTTCAAGATACGTTGCCCACTCTTTTGTAACGATGTTTGCCGTAATGCCGACATCAGCTAAGTTTGCTTGGATCGCTTCTGCTGCACGCTGCGGATCTGGCATGTATGGACGAGCAACAGGCATTGTCCATAGATCAAATGTAAAGCCATCTTCAATTCCAGCTTCAGCTAAAAGTTCTTTTGCAAGCTCAGGATCATAGCTGTACTCATCAATTCCATCATTGTAGCCAAGGTATCCTGGCGGTATTGTATTTTTCGCTGTTTCTGCTAGACCGCCGTAAAGAATTGCAATTAAGCCATCTTTATCAATCGCATGGTTAAAGGCACGACGAACAACAGGATCATTAAACGGTTCTTTTTCTACATGGAAACCTAAGTATCCGATATTATTTGTTGCACGTTCGAACACTTGCAGGCTGTCATCGCCTTCAATTTGAGCGACATCATCAGGGTTTAGACCATCCATAATATCAATTTGACCAGAACGTAACGCTGTCAGACGAGCCGAGTTATCAGGAATCACCTGGAAAATAACGCGGTCAAGCTTCGGCAGTCCTTCTTTCCAATAGTCTTCGTTTTTCTCTAAAATAATTGAATCATCACGAGACCAGCTGACAAATTTAAATGGTCCTGTTCCTACAGGATTTTCATTGATTGCACTTCCATGCTCTTCAAATGCTTGAGGAGATGTAATCGCAAAGTAGCTCATCCCCATGTTTTGCAGGAATGATCCTAACGGTTGGTTTAATACAAACTCAATTTCATAATCACCAAGCACGTTGATTTCTTCAATCACGTGGCCTTCGTCACCTTTATAGCCGCCAAACTGCGTGCCATACACGCTGTATGTGTAGCCTTCATCAAGGAATGCATACTCATGCTCTGGGTCAGCCCAGCGCTCAAAGTTTAGTTTTACAGCTTCTGCATTAAAGTC
Organism: Alkalihalophilus pseudofirmus; assembly: GCF_029094545.1. Classification (NCBI taxonomy): domain Bacteria; kingdom Bacillati; phylum Bacillota; class Bacilli; order Caryophanales; family Bacillaceae; genus Alkalihalophilus; species Alkalihalophilus pseudofirmus. The sequence continues at coordinate 3,633,491 of NZ_CP117835.1, forward strand.
TGTTCCATCGTGGAATGTCACGCCTTCTTCAAGGTGGAACACAAAACGCAGACCAGAATCATCTACTTCCCAGTCATGAGCAAGACCAGGTCCGATTTCAAATGAATCGCGGTCAAACTCGATCAATGTCTCGTAAATGTTCTTTGTAACACGAGACGATTCACCATCTGTTACACTTGCATAATCTAAGCTGACAGAATCTCCACCACGGGCAAATACTAATGTTTGATCTCCAGCAGGTTCAGCTGGCTCTGTTCCCTCTACTTCCTCTTCTGCCTCACCATCAGTAGACTCTGGCGCCGACGTATCATCACTGCTGCATGCAGCAAGGAATAATACGAACGCAAGCAAGAGCACCATCAAAAACGACAATCGATGTTTCATGCATCATTTCCCCCTGTCTCTTCTTTGTTTTCTCTATCATTCATGCAGCACTGCTAATTATAAAGGTGGCAGGCTACAAAATGATCATCTCCTACATCCTGCAGTGCAGGGCGTTCGGTTTTGCAAATGTCCATGCATTCCGGACACCGCGTGTGAAACGTGCAGCCACTCGGCGGATTAGACGGGCTTGGTACATCGCCCTCTAAAATCATCCGGTCCGCCTTCGCATCAGGGTCCGGCACAGGTACGGCTGAGAGCAGTGCTTTTGTATAAGGATGCTTCGGCTCCTCATAAAGCGCATTCTTCCCTGCCAGCTCAACCATCCGGCCAAGGTACATCACCCCGACGCGGTCACTTATATGCTTAACGACACTAAGGTCATGAGCAATAAACACATACGTTAACTTAAACTCATCCTTCAAATCTTCCATCAAATTAAGAATCTGCGACTGCACTGAAACATCCAGCGCTGATACCGGCTCATCACATATGACAAGCTTCGGGTTCACCGCCAGCGCTCTTGCAATTCCGATCCGTTGCCGCTGCCCTCCGCTGAATTGATGCGGATAGCGGTTCGCGTGATAGGAACTGAGTCCGACAACCTCAAGAAGCTCGGCTACTTTTTTACGCCGCTCTTCCTTTGTCCCAATCCCATGCACAAGAAGCGGCTCACTGATAATCCGCTCAATGTTATGACGTGGATTAAGCGATGCGTACGGGTCTTGGAAAATAATCTGCATGTCTCGTCTGAGCTTTCTCATCTCTTCATCCGAGAGCTTTGTGACATCTCGTCCTTCAAATTTCACTTCACCTTCCGTCGGCTCAATCAACCGTAAAATCGATTTACCTGTCGTTGACTTCCCGCAGCCAGACTCCCCGACAATCCCTAAAATCTCGCCTTCATAGACAGTGAAGCTGACATCATCAACTGCTTTGACCTCGCCTACCTTTTTGCTAAGGAAGCCTCCGTGCACATCAAAATATTTTTTCAATCCGTTTACTTCTAAAAGTGGTTTAGCCAACGTTCTCGCTCCCTTCTGTGTCATAAAGGAAGCAGCGCACCTGATGCCCGGCAGAATCCGTTAAGAGCTCAGGATCTTCTGAGATGCAGCGGCCAAACGCTGATTCACAACGAGCAGCAAAACGACAGCCTTGCCTGATGCTCCCAGGCTTTGGCACACTCCCCGGAATCGAATACAACCGCTGCTCTTTCTCATGAATCTTCGGCAGGGATTTAATCAATCCTTTTGTATAAGGATGCTTCGGCTCTTTTAGAATTGCACGAACCGTCCCTTCCTCCACCACTTTTCCTGCATACATCACAATCACTCGGTCACAGATTTCGGCAACGACACCCAGGTCATGGGTTATCATCATAATTGCTGTCCCTTGCTCCTTATTTAACTTCCTCATTAAATCAAGAATTTGCGCTTGGATCGTTACATCGAGGGCTGTTGTCGGTTCATCCGCAATCAGCACCTCCGGATCACAGCTCATCGCCATCGCAATCATGACACGCTGACGCATTCCGCCGGATAATTGATGCGGATACTCATCGACAATTTCATCGGCACGCGGAATCCCGACAATCTTCAGCATATCGACTGCTTTTGCTTTCGCTTCTTTTTTAGACAGCTTTTGATGGTTGCGGATCGCCTCCATCAATTGATTGCCGATTGTAAAGAGAGGATTTAATGATGTCATCGGTTCTTGGAAAATCATCGCGATCTCATTGCCGCGAATTTTTTTCATCCGACGTTTTGAAACGGCTGCGAGATTCTCTTCTTTAAACAAAATTTCACCGCCAACAATTTTACCAGGGGGGTTCGGCACAAGATTCATCACAGATAAGGACGTTACACTTTTCCCGCAGCCGGACTCTCCCACAATGCCGACGACTTCCCCTTTATGTATTTTCATGCTCACATCATCTACAGCCGGAATTTCACCATTGTCTGTAAAAAAATGCGTCCGCACATTTTTAAGCTCAAGAACAACTTCAGACATTTAAATGCCTCCTTCACACGTCCGTATAGAAATGTCATTTGACTTTATCGTAGAAAGATATTTATCGATAACATTATGTACACACCAAAAACACATACAAGAATAATAGATTTGTTAATTTTCAGAATTTTGCTGATATATTCTAAAATATATAATATTCTGAACATAATCAAGTACTTTTTTTCTAAATTAGGCTAATTTCGTTCGCTCATTTACGACAAAATACCTATATGATATGTGTTTCACACGCATACAAATAAACTCACTGCCATAATTTATTCATTTAATATGAATACTTTCGTACAAATTTTTCTTTACGCCCTAGCGATTATTCGCTATGATATGATAGATATGGACAAATTATTTAAAGTGAGGTATTGCCATGGCGCAATCGAGAGTGAGACGACGTAAAAGTCGTGTAAAAAGAACATTAAAGATCTTTGTATTTATAGGTCTTTTCTCCTTCTTACTAGCTGGAGCAGCCGTTACCTATTTTGCTTTTCAATTAGCAAATGCAACGACATCATCTGAAGTAGAGCTAGAACGAGGGGAGAAATCAGAGCTTCGAACTGAACCTGTAAATCCAAGTAAAGATAATATATCGATTTTATTTTTAGGATTAGATGACCGTGAAGGAAATTTAGAGGGACGCACAGATGCAATGCTGCTTGCTACCTTCAATAAAGAACTAGGATCCATCAAATTATTAAATATTCCTCGTGATTCACTTGTGGACATACCCGGCCGTAAAAACCGTGATAAAATTAATCACGCACACGCGTACGGCGGACTTGATACAACAATCGATACAGTTGAGCATTTATTTGATATCCCGGTTGATTATTATGTAACATTAAATTTTGTTGCCTTTGTTGAAATTGTTGATGCATTAGGCGGCGTTGAAGTTGAGGTTCCATTCACGTTTACAGAAATGGACAGCAATGATACGCACGGTGCCATTACATTAGAAGAAGGCACACAATTGTTAAACGGTGAAGAAGCTCTTGCTTTCTCGCGTATGAGAAAAAGTGATCCACGCGGAGACTTCGGCCGCGGCGAACGCCAGCAAGAAGTCATTAAAGCAGTTATTCGTAAGGGTGCATCTTTTTCTTCCATCTCAAGCTACAATGAAGTATTGCAAAGCATTGAAGATCATATCTCAACAAACTTAAGCTTTGGAAACATAGTCGCTCTTCACTCTTATGCAAGTGAGCTGAACAATATGGATTCGATCCACATTGAAGGAGACGACCGCCGAATTAATGGCGGGTACTACTTTGAACCGAGACAAGATTCTATTGATGAGTTATCAGCAACCTTTCGCGTTCACTTAGGTTTAGTTGAACCAGAAGAGCGTGATTATGACGAATTTGACTCTACGGAAGAAGAAACCGAATAATACAAGCGAAGGTTCATCCACCAATATGGTGAGATGAACCTTTTTTGATGTGGATTCTAGCAAATTATTAGGGAATTATAGCATATTCGTCGTTGATTTTAGCAAGCCCCAGCTTAATCCAGCGAAAACAGCTTTTATTTTAGCAAACGCTTCAAATAAATGGAACTTCACACTATTTGGCGCAAAAAAAAGCCTGAGTAATCATCTCGATCACTCAGACTGTAACGTTCATTATGAAATTCGTCTTGCACTATTTTTGTTCTGAATGCGACGAACTAAATTCATAACTGGACGGTACTCATCACTTACTAAGCCGACACGCTCTGCAATCAGCTCAATAACAACCAAGCTGATCGTAATAACTAGTAATGAGATCCATAGCGTTGACATTGTAAGAACAACGGCTGCTAAACCAAAGAATGCTGTCATAGCATAAATAACTAGTACGGTTTGTTTATGAGATAAACCGATACGAAGCAAACAGTGGTGTAAATGTGATTTATCTGGTGCTGATAATGGTTTCTTCTGTACCACACGACGCACGATCGCAAACAGTGTATCTGAAATGGGAACAGCTAAGATAATAACAGGAATCACCAGCGAGAATGCCGTAACATTTTTAAATCCTAATAATGAAATAACAGCAATCATATATCCTAAGAATAAGGCCCCTGTATCACCCATAAAGATTTTTGCCGGATTAAAGTTATGAACTAAAAATCCGAGCGTACTTCCTAAAAGAATCACACCAAGAGATGCGACAAACATATTGCCGTCTAAGATCGCAAGACCTGAAATGGTAATTAAAACAATTGATGAAACACCAGCAGCCAGACCGTCTAAGCCATCAATTAAGTTAATCGCATTCGTGATCCCGATAATCCATAAAAGCGTAATTGGAATCGCTAACCATCCTAAGTGCAATTCCCCGCCGAAAGGCAAGTTAATAAAATCTAAGCGAACTCCGTAAAATATAACGACACCTGCTGCTAACAACTGGCCAAACAATTTCCATTTAGCGGACAGCTCAATCATATCATCTAAAAATCCGGTTAAAATGATAATAAAACTTCCGATTAGAATCGGTATCATGTACGGACTAGCCGGCTGTAAGATGACAAAACCAATAAGAAATCCAATATATATTGCCAAACCACCTAACCTGGCCATCACTTTCTGATGGACTTTACGATGATTCGGTTGATCTGTAGCGCCAATCTTAATCGCAAATTGTTTTACGACCGGTGTAATTAAAACCGCGACGATAAAACATATCAATAATGTCCAAGCGATCATGGTTGAACCTCCTTGTTTATACGTTCTCCAAATATCTTGTTTTTATTTCATGCTTCTGCCTTATATATTCTGTTTTGACAAAATCTATAATACTCCTAATCTACTACCTAACGGATTATAGCACATTGTCCTAATCAAGAGAAGCGCTTTTGAAACAAAACAGTTTTCGTTACATAATTTCACAAACAAATGAGATGAAACGTTGGTATTTTTTAAGTTCTAATTAAAAAGACCAAGACATCAAATCGTCTTGGTCCTTTATATACCCTTTATCTAATGAAATCAACCACTAATTTAGCCGTATGACGCGCTTCTTCTTTTGCATGATCTGTGTATTGCTTCATTTTTTCTAAGGCTGAACTTAAATCTTCGAGCTGCTTATTCATTGCTTCAACAAGCTCAATTGCTTCCCATTTTTCATTGACATGGGCCGCTACAGGCTGCTTGCAAAGCGAGGCAAATGAATCAATTTTAGGATCATATGACAACGCAACAAACGGCGTATCTACCACTGCAGCAAAGATTAATGCATGAAGCCTCATTCCAACTAGAAGATCACAATCCTCAATCCATTGTATTTTCTCTTGGATCTCCCCGTCATGCGGCATAATCTCTGCCTCATGCCTCATCAGATCTGCCACATCCTTTGATGCGTTGTGATCATGTTCACCATGCATCGGGATGAAACGGATCATATAACCGCGGTCTGCCGCTTGATCAAGGGCTTTTGCGATCTCTTCTTTAAACGAGTAGTCACTTGGCCAATCACGCACCGACACAGCGATCCGCTTGATCTCACCTTCCGCTTGCCGACTGCCATTCGGACGCGTGATGCCAAGTACCGGATCTGGCACAAGCTTAATTTCTTTTGTGACACCAAACTGCTTAAGCAGCTCTTCTGACTCGTGATCTCGGACAGTGAGGAGCGAGCTCTTTGACACAGTGCTTTTAACAATCTTTTGATTAAACCCTTTTGAAACGGGCCCAATTCCTTGCGCATACACGAAAAATGGCTTTTTGTGCAGCTTCGCAAGCCACATAATTCCTGAGTAGTAAACCACGCTTCGATTCCCTGTCTTATCTTGAAGGAGGCTCCCTCCCCCGCTGATCACTCCGTCTGCGCGTTTTATGGCTGCAGAAACGTCTTTAAGCTTCCAGCGGTCCACCGCATCCACCTGGTACGTTTCTGCGGTTTTCTCAGGCTGGTTAGACAGCACGGTTAGTTTGATGTCAGGCTGTTGTTCACGAAGCGCTGAGATAATGGAGAACAGAATTGCCTCATCCCCCACATTATCAAAGCCATAATAACCAGATAACACTAGTCTCATCTATTCATCCACCTCTTTTCAACCTGAGGGTACACATAATCTGTGATAACTCGGAAAATCACAATATATAAGAGACCAAATCCAAGTCCAAATAACAAGCCGTACAAACTGCGCAGGCCAGATACTAACAGAGGTGTGTGCAGGTGCGTGAAGGTCCCTACAATTGAAGCGAAACCAAGCATTCCAATTGTTATAAAGATCGGCGCAAGCTTATTTTTCACCATCATCATGTACAAGCCTAGAATAAACAGCGGGAATCCGATTAAGAATTCGGTTGTTCTCGGTCTGACGTAAAGTAAGTTCTCCAGCCACTGTCTGAATTCAAGCTCATATGGAAGAGCTGTTGCAGCGTTCCCTGTACGTGTAACATAGAAAGCTAAAATGGCTCCTACAATCCCAATTACCATCAAGTGCCAGTAACGTACGGGCTCATTAAGCGTCTTTCTTATAAAGGTGTAGAAAAGCAAGAGTCCAACAATTGCCGCAGGAGCTGCTGATAATACCTTAACCCCTCTAAATTCATCCACTTTAACGAGGAATTCTGTACCGTATAACATTCCGACAACAAGCCATGCACCTATTAATGCAATACCTGCTGAGATCGCATAAGTTGCCAACAGATGCTTCCAATTTTTAATCGTCTTAAAATGAAGACCTGCATAAGCTGCAGCCGCAATTGCTGTAAGAAGCGCTAATGCCTTCAAAGCAATATCCATGTTCAGCACGACGCCTGCTGCCATAAGAGCGAGTCCGCCTAGTGCTGCTGGCCACGCTAGAATCGGCCATACCTGATAAGCTGTTAATGTGATAAGAGCGACCGCACCAAGGGTAACGAATAAAGTCACAATTGCGGATTGTGAAAGAGGAGCGTATGTGCTTGCTCCTGCGTTTCGTTCTTCCCCTAATTGCTTAGTAAATCCTTCAACCATCTCTAATGTATAGTCAAATCCTTCCTGCGCTTGTCCAGGGTGATCATAAGTTTGCACAGCACCTGTTGAAAGTCTTGCTAGCGGATTGACAAACAACATACGAATATTACGTTCTTTGTACCCTCTGACCCCTTTTTCTAATTCAACTTGATAGTCGGGTTCATTTCCTTTACCAAGGGTCATACTAAATAAACGAATAACATCATTTTCTTTGTCAGCTATGCGAAGCAGCGAGTTCATTCCGCGCTGATTCACAAAGTCAATGGTTACGATATCGAAGTTTAAGTCATTTAAAAATTCAGTAAATGTTTTTAATTGAGCAGGCTCGCCCGCCCCTACCACATCTTCGCCCGAGAATAACATTTTATTTGAACCATATTCTACGGCTAAACGTTCTAATTGTTCGTATAAATAATGATTTTCATGCTGTATCGTTCTAAATCGATTTGGAAGACGAGGAATAATATCCAGACCCGCATTATGAACAGTTTCAATTGCCTCAAAATCAAAGCTGATTGGCATAGAGGCCAAACTTACTTCATAAGGAAGAAATAAAATACGATCCTCACCGTACTCAAACTCTTCAACTTGGTACTGAGTAATAAAAATTTCATCTTCAAACATGAGCTGATAATGATTGTTGTAAACATCCTTAATTAATTCAATATAAGGACTTTCATCATCTAAAATCCTAATATACTGTCCATTATGTTCAGGGAGCTCATCTCTGGCTTCAGGATGTTGATGAACAATTTCAGGCTTGCTCATTCTCTCAAACAGCCCTTCATTTACTAAGTCCCAGATCGTCAGCGGCTCAAAGCTCATAGAGGAAACTCCGCTGTCTTTCAACTGTGCAAGTATCTCCCTATCAGACATCATTTCATTTAACATAACCGGCCATTGCTCGTATTGATCATAGGCCATGGTGATTTCGTACTCCAAATTATCTTGTTCTACACTGACTCGATCAACAATTGACGGAATTGATACGAGCAGCGCAATCACAATCAGCGCCCACGCTATTTTCTTAACCAACGGTAACACCCTTCCTTTTCCTTATTTACGTCTATTCAGTTTAGAAAGAAGCGGGAGCGATGATGCGATATCATCGTCAATTGCTTTCGTTCCAATTAAAATAACAACATATATGATGGCACCTATAACTACCCCGGCTGCCACAAACAACATCGCATTCAAACGAGTCCATAGCTCCACCTGTAAATAATCCACTGCAAATAACAGCACTGCCCCCATGACGACACTCGCTAAGGCATATAACGCATGCGACCGGCGTACAACGGGGAATGGCAAAGTACGATATAAGATATACACATTTAACACAGTGATCGCTACATACACGATTAATGTTGATATTGCAGCCCCGATCATTCCGTACTGAGCAACTAAAATAATATTTAGAACAAATTTAGCAGCAGAACACACAAGTACAATAATTGCAGCGGCAAATTCGCGGTTAGCCCCTTGAAGCATCCCCGTTGTTAAGACAGAGAATGAAGTGAATAATGCACTTACGGATAAAATGAAAATAACATCACTGCCGAGCACGTCTCCAAATAACGCATAGTTAATCGGGACAGTCAGCGCGGCAAGCCCCATCGCTGCAGGCCAGGCTGTTAAATGAGTAATCGTATTTCCTCGATCAACAATCATAGAAGCTCTATCTTTATCATTTGTCGCAAGCGCTTTTGTAATCGCAGGAATCAATGGTAAAATCAGGGCACTCGCAAAGACGACAGCCATCTGCACCAAGGCTTGTCCGCGTCCAAAAGTGGTTCCGTAAATGTGGGCTACTTCTGATTCAGTATTTCCTAGAGCACTTAACTGCCTAGGAATTGTTAGTGAATCAACGACATTTAATAACGCCATCGTTAACGCACCGAAACAAATCGGCAAGGCCACGATCAATATTCGTTTAGCCCAATGTGAGAATGTTTCCTTGTTCATCTTGCTCGCCGTTTTAAGCGGCTTGCGTCGCGCAAAAATCACTTTTAAATAAACAAGTGAGGCAAGGACCCCGACAACGGATCCAATCATGACACCTGCAGACACAACCTCAGGTGCAAATGCTTGAATTGTTAAGTAATAAGCTGCCACTATAATGACCAAGACTCGTACAAACTGCTCTAATACTTGAGAAACAGCAGTAGGCACCATATCCTCATACCCTTGGAAAAAACCGCGGTAGACAGCCATATAAGGTGCAAAGATGAGCGTCACTGATACAGCTAGGATTGAATACGTCATCAACGACCCGCCTAGGAAGCCTGCGATCCATTCGGCCAGCACAAACATTAAGATGAAACTGATCACGCCGAATACCATTCCTAGAATGGTCGCCGTCCGGTAGATGAAATACACATCGTCATCCCGGCCCTTCGCTCTCGCTTCAGAAATCAGCTTCGAGATCGCAAGCGGAATCCCAGCTACTGTGATAATTAAAATCGACATATACACAGGGTAGACAACACTGAAAATACCAAGCACTTCATCCCCTGCAATGTTTTGCAGAGGAATCCGAAACACGCTTCCTAATAGTTTCGATAAAAAGGTTGCAACCGTAAGCAGAATCGCCCCTTTTAACAAGCTGGATTTACTCATTTTTTCGCCCTTCTCTTCTCACGCAGCACTTTGCCTGCAAAGATAGGCAGCGCAAGCATTCGTCTCCACCTTGAAGGCTGTTTCACTAAGCGGTAAAACCATTCAAGGTGAACTTTCTGCCAAAACTCAGGAGCTCGCTGTACCTCACCTGCCAGCACATCAAAGCTTCCGCCAATTCCCATGAAAAGTCCCTTATCAAATTGGTCAATCCGCTCTGCAACCCATTTTTCCTGACGCGGGAATCCTAATGCAAGAAAGACCATATCCGGTTTCTTTTCTTTAATCTCATCTTCAATCTTCGTCTCTGACCAATCAAAGAATCCGTGATGAGAACCCGCAATAACTACATTTGGGAACTGACGATTAATTTCCGCAATCGTCTTTTGCAGGACTTCATCTTTTGCCCCTAATAAATAGATAGAATACGATTTCTCATTTGCAAGTTCGAGCAGGTCCATAAAAGTATCAAAGCCCGTCACACGTTCTGGCAGCGGATGACCTAGCATGCCTGCTGCTTTCACGACACCGATTCCGTCTGCTGTAATATAGGTCGCACGATCAAGATACTCCCTGTACGTCTTATCTTCATATGCATGAAGCACAATTTCAGGATTAGCTGTTACGACAAATGTTTTATCTTCCTTATTAAGATGCTCACCGAGGCGAGCCACAAATTGATCTTTAGTCGTGTTAATAAAAGGAACGCCAAGAACTTCAACAAATCGTTCTGACAAAATCAATCACCAACTTCTGTATTTTTATGGAACATAGATGTTTCTACATAATACTCCTAGCAAATCATATCAAAAAACGACAAAGGATGGAATTACCTTTTCAAATCATTCATGATTTCACCAAATCCCCCAAATTAATTTCCTTATATTTCTACATACTTCTATTATCTTCTACTCTATTAAACATTCGGCGCATCATGTTATACTAGGAAATGATGACAAATTAAGGAGAGAACGTTATGTTACGCTCAATTAAAAAGCTGATTGGTGACTCTCAGCAGCGAAAAATAAAGTCATATGAAAAAGTGGTAGCGAAGATCAATGAACTCGAGCCACATATGGAAAAGCTGTCAGATGAAGAATTACGTCAAAAAACTTCCCTATTTAAGGAACAAATACAAAACGGTTCATCGATTAATGAATTAAAAGCAGAAGCTTTCGCGGTGGTCCGTGAAGCCTCAAAACGTGTCCTTGGGCTGCGCCATTATGATTCTCAATTAATCGGCGGCCTGGCATTAAGTGAAGGAAATATCTCAGAAATGCCGACAGGAGAAGGTAAAACACTCGTTGCCTCTCTTCCAAGTTACTTACGTGCCCTTGAAGGAAAAGGTGTTCATGTTATCACTGTAAATGAATACCTTGCAAGTCGTGACCGTGAAATTATCGGACCGGTTCATGAGTTCCTTGGCTTAAATGTTGGGTTAAACGTTCCAATGATCTCACCAGAAGAGAAGAAACTGGCTTATGATGCTGATATTACATATGGTGTCGGAAATGAGTTCGGTTTCGACTATTTAAGAGGAAATATGGTCTATGCAACAAGCCAGCGTGTACAGCGCCCTTATCATTTCGCCATTATTGATGAGATTGATTCGGTTTTAATTGATGAAGCAAAGACTCCGCTTATCATTGCTGCGAAAACGCAAGTAAGTCCTAACCTTTATCATATTTGCGCAAAAGTAGCGCGCAGCTTCAAAGAAAATGATGACTATATGTACGACCCTCTTCTTAAAGCCGCAAGCTTAACCGATAACGGGATTACGAAGATTGAACGTGCTTTTGGAGTCGATAATCTATACGACCTTGAGCACCACACGCTTTATCACTTTATGATCCAAGCCTTACGTGCACGGGTAATGTTTAAGCTAGATGTAGACTACATTGTAAAAGAAGGCGAAATTCAGCTCGTTGATATGTTCACAGGCCGTATTATGGAGGGCAGAACATTCAGCGATGGTCTGCACCAGGCTCTTGAAGCCAAAGAAGGCCTTGAAATTACTGAAGAAAACAAAACTCAAGCTTCTATCACGATTCAAAACTACTTCCGTATGTACCCTAACCTTTGCGGGATGACAGGTACAGCTAAAACGGAAGAACGAGAATTTAGAATCGTTTATGGCATGGATGTTATTCAAGTTCCAACCAATAAGCCGCGCATCCGTGAAGACCGCGATGACCTTGTATTTGCGACAAGTGATGATAAATATAACGCAGTTGCAGCTGAAGTGGAAGAACGCCATAAAACAGGACAGCCAGTCTTAATTGGAACAACATCAATTATTCAATCAGAAACAATGGCGAGCTACCTTGATGACAAAAAGATCCCTTATGAACTTCTTAACGCGAAGAGTGTGGAAAAAGAAGTCCAGTTGATCTCTCTTGCTGGTCAAAAAAATCAAGTGACGATTGCAACAAACATGGCAGGACGCGGGACAGATATTATGCTTGGCGAGGGTGTCCATGAGCTAGGCGGGCTGTATGTAATCGGGACTGAGCGTCATGAGAGCAAGCGAATCGATAACCAATTAAGAGGCCGCTCCGGACGACAAGGTGACCCAGGTGAGTCTCAATTCTTCATCTCCATTGAAGACGAACTTTTACTGCGTTTTGGCGGAGAAATGATTGAAGCATTTAAAGAAGAGATTAAAACAGACGGCAACGGATTGGTTCAGAATGAAAACATCAATAAATTAGTTGATAAAATTCAGAAGATGTCTGAAGACCATAACTACTCTGCCCGTGAATATACGTTAAAGCTTGATGACATTATTAATGAACAACGTGAAGTTATTTACAAGCTTCGAAATAAGCTGCTGGAGTCTGAAAATAATTTTGATACGGTACGCGAAATGATCGACACGACTTGGAAGGACTACGTAGATCATTATTGTGCAGACGAACTTCTTCCTGAAGAATGGAATCTTGAGGAATTAACGCAGCGCATTCAATTAATCCTGCCTACGTTTAAAGGATTTACTCAACATCCTGAAGAGAAAAAAGAAGTACAAGCTTATATTACTGCGACATACGAGCAGTTCATGGGTGACGTTGAACCGTTGCATGCTCAGGAAAAAATCCGTATCCAAACCGATCGAATATTACTATCTAACCTAGACACGCACTGGACGCAGCATCTTGAAGAAATGAACCGTTTAAAAGAAGGAATTGGTCTGCGCAGCTACGGTCAAGAAGATCCGATGCGCATCTACACACGTGAAGGATTCGAGCTTTTCACCATGATGTACAAGACCTTACAGCGTAATTCAAGCATCCAGTACTCAAAAATGACTACTCGTTATTTAAGTGTAACCACCAAGGAGGACTAATCTAGCATGCTACCATTTTTCAACAAAAATAAAGACAACAAGCCTCAACTAGAAGGAAAAGAAAGTGCTGTTTCAACAGAAGAATTATTAAATGAAACAAGCGAAGAATCTGCTGATGAATCAATCTCAACTGCTTTATCGATTCATCCAGCTTGGAACTTAGCGAAAGAAGATCAATATGCGTTTCAATTCCTTAACATGGAGCTTGAAGACTTAAAGCCGAATCAATTATCTCTATCCGGCATCAGCTTAATGCAAGTGGAAGAAGATCAATTCCGTGCTTCTGCTTTTATTAGAAGCAGTCTTGACAAAGCGATTCAGCTGCAAGAAGTAACTCTCGTTCTTCTAGATGAAAAGGATCAAGTATTAGGACGTAAGGCGTTTGATTTAAGTGAAGTAGGAGAAATCCCTGCAAGAAGCAGCCGCCCTTGGCATTTTATCTTCACAACTAAGGATTTATTTACTACTGACCTACCGGCTTCTGGCTGGAAGCTTGCGTTCCAACTTAATCCATCAGCACGCAAGCATTCACTAGAGCTAGCAGACTCATGGAAAAAATCTTTAGCGAAAGAAAGCAAACAGAAGCTAGAAGAAATGGTTGAAAACCTAGAGCCTCCTAAAAAAGGTGAGGTTAATTTCATGGGACTTCAAGCAAAGAAACAAGAAACAGGCGACTTGCATATTACTATGCTTATCCGTAACGGCAGTGAAAAAACAATTAACCTTGAGCAGATTCCTTTAAATGTAGAAGATGCATCAGGTGAAGTTGTTGCGACCGGCGGATTTAAGCTAGAGGACTTTAAGGTGAGCGCTAATACTAGTAAGCCTTGGACCTTCATTTTCCCTAAATCAATGGTCAAAAAAGATACACCAGACCTTAGTAAGTGGAAAGCCTATCCACCAAATCAGAAATAATGAAGAAACTCCCCGCAGCTGCGGGGAGTTTTTGTTTTGGACCAGGGGGCTGAGGGGTAGCCTCTATGTTGATTGCGCCTATTCAGCTTACTTATGCGCCTGTCTCAGCTTTAATTGCGCGGCTCTCTCGCTTTATTGTGTCCGTTCGCCAGCTAATTGCATCACTCTGGCGTTTATGCGTCATTTCAATTGGTTATTGCGTTGCTCGTCTCTGCTTATGCGCCGGTTCAAGCCGTAATTGCGCCGGTTGACCCTCACTCCCTCCACTCCCCAGCACAAAAAACCGCCGACTCCCATCGGCGGTTCACATCCTTACTTATAATAATCTACAACACCTTCTAAAATCGCTTCAGCTGATCCTTGACGGAATGAATTTGTTTTCAGCTTGGCTGCATCTTGTGAGTTTGAGATAAACGCAAGTTCTAGCAAGACGCTCGGCATTCTAGCTTGCTTAATCACTTGGAACCCAGCTGTCTTCACACCGCGGTCACGTGTTCCTAATTTATCAATGAGATGGCCATGAATCGCGTGAGCAAGCTTCTCGCTTCCGGCTGAGGCATAGGTCGCATCCCAGTACGTTTCTGTCCCATTTGCCGATGTGGCTGTAGCGGAATTGGCATGGATACTAATAAACAAATCCGCATTCGCATCATTTGCAACCTTCACGCGGTCAGATAAGGTCGGGTACACATCTGTATCCCTCGTCATGATCACGTGGGCACCAGCAGCAAGCAAAAGCTTCTCTGCGCGCTGTGCGACATCTAGAGCTATTTCTTTTTCTTGCAATCCATTTCCTACTGCACCGGGGTCACTGCCGCCATGGCCAGGATCAATGACAATCTTCTTTCCTGACAATGAACCACCTTGACGAACAGGACTAACTGTGACAATCAGTTCAGCTGTCGTATGAGAGATGGATGCTTGATAGCCATCTGCTACCCTGAATGACATTCCTTTTCCGGCTGATTGATTAACAGCCGAAATTTGGCTCATTCCGTTGACGGACGATGCTACGATCGGCATCTCAGCAGCATTGGTTGTAATCGTTCGCAGCGTTCCGTTTTGTTGATGCGATGTATTGACGACACCGCCGATTTTCGGCCATGATAAAGTTGTTACATCGCTCACTCTAGTAACCTTAGGTTGACCTAACAGACGCTTTTGAACTCCATTTTGATACAGATCTAAATAGTAGGAATGAACATAAGCATCTCTTCCATTAAACGTGATTTTAGCCCAACGGTCATCAAAGCTATGAACCTCTACTGTTTGTCCGCTTGTTAAACGCCCTAAGGAAGCATGACTAGTATCAGGTCCCGAGCGCACATTTAAGGTATCAGCTCGTGCAACCGTTCCACTATAAGCACTAGTTGAACCGGCACTTTGTGTCTCTCTTGTAATTCTCACTTCTTGAGCTTGCTGATTCCATTTTACATCAGCTCCAAATGTTTCAGAGAAGAAGCGAAGGGGGATAACAGTACTATGTTCAAATATACGCGGTGCAGGAGAAACCGAAACATTGCGGTTATTTACTATCGTATTAGTTTGATCAATTGTAAAGAGAATTTCAGTTCCCTGATCCTCACCCCAAACCTGTCTTGTCGCCCCGCGCCATTTGACGTCTATTCCAAGCGCATCACCTATCACTCGGAATGGGACGAGAAGATGATTATCCACTCTTGGAGGATTTGAAATCGGCAGGTCGAGCAATTCACCATTAACATAAATCTTCACTTGCTGATTAGAAGGCGGCGTAGAGGGCGTTGATGATTTGATTGATATGTATTGATTACTAACATAGCCGTTTTGACTGCCATAACGAATTTCATACCACGTTCCCACTGTACGTTGGATTTGTACTGTCTGCCCTTGAGTGAGGGAACCAATTCTTGTGGCTTGAGTAGAAGGCTCGGCCCTTACATTTAGAGAGGTTGCTGTAACAGTGCCTTCTTTTGAAGAAGCATCCACTGCGTCAAGAGGGCTGAATACGGAAACGAGAATAAACATAAGTAAAAAGACTAGACTGCGTTTAGTCATAGGAATATATACCCCCTAAATATTTTTAAAAAAGAGAGGTAACGCAATGCTACCTCCTCTATTTTATTTAGTGCTTTGATTTAGCGTTTCATAATGTTAATTGGTTCAAGATAACTTCCGTGTACGTAGCCATACTGGTGATCTTTATGATCTGAGAAGATCTGATACCAAGTTGCCCCCGCTTGATTTCTGCCAGGTACGTAAGCAACATAATGGCCCGCTTGCGGAAATTGGAATTGCGCGGCTGAACTAGTTGATGCATCAGAGCGAACATTTAAGCCAGCTGTCGTTGTTTTCGCAATTGTATAGTAGCCATAATCTTTCTTGCCTAAAAAGTTATCAGCGCGGTACATATGACTAGCAATTTTCTGACCCCAAAGTGGATCAGAGGCATAATTCACGTTCATACCATGCCCTTTCAAACCAAGCACAGCACCGCGGTACTGATCCCCGCCTGGAGTTAAGTAGCGGTTGTTCATTGAGTTTGCGACATGGTGAATGGATTCTTCAAAACTATTAAATGGCTTCGCATTTCCGAGCGGATCACTATCATAGGCTCCGTAACCGAATAGATTTTTACGTTGCTCGGCAATCACACTTAATCCATACTGACTTTCGTGAATCGCTTTTCCATATAGGTATAGGGCATTGATTCCGTACTTTTCTTGAGCTTCAATAAAGACGTGCCCAAGATTTAGAAGCGGGCTGTCTTTCGCTACATTTTTACCGTTTACCGTTTGGTTAACGGACGCAATGTAGCGGTTCAAATCTTCTGCCGTATAATTAGTCTTCGTACGAAGCGGCAGGAAGTTAAAGTATTGATATGCAGTGCCAACTTTTTGCCCTGACGCGTTAAAGAAATCATATCCGTTTAAACTGTAATACACTTGTCCATTTTGCATAAAGGCAGGAGCATCTGAATATGGACGTGCCCATTCATATTCTCCTTTTAGATGATCAAATCCTCTGTAATGAAGAACTCCGTTCGTTACCGTATATTGAGCGCGGCCTTTTTGAAGTTCAGTTGGAATCAGCCAAGCCTCAGATTGACGAATATACCCTTCCCCGTCAGCATAGCGGACGTGCACCCAATTTTCATCTGCATTAATATATTGAAGTTCTGTCCCTTTAACAACATAGGTTAGCTGCCTCGACTTAGTTTCATCCATGATTCTAACAATCTCTTGTCGTGCAGGCGGATTCGCAACCACTAACCCATTTTTCATCTTCAAAAGAGTTTGTCCTTGATAAACTAAGTCTTTACCGGCGTTCGCTGCTTGCTGGTACGTAAGATAAGCTTGTGAATCCATTCTTACTTGCCCATTGACAATTGTTCCTGTTTTATATAAGTCATTTAAACTATCGCCTGTTTCTAAGACTTGAAGCATACGTACAATAAATGCTGCAGCTTGTGCACGGGTTGCATCGTCTTTTGGAGCAAACCGGAAGCGCTGATCACTTGTCGGCATACCAGCAATAATGCCTAAATACGTGTTTTTTGAGACGGCGTCGACAAAATTTGGATGGATTTGAGCACTGTCTGTAAATGTTAAGGCTTGAGGTGCCACTTTCATCCCTTTGTACTCCAATGCGCGGCTGATCATGGCCGCCATTTGTTCGCGTGTAATGTTTTGTTCTGGTTTAAACGTGTTCCCTGGATAACCTGCTACAATATTAGCTCCAGCTGCACTTCCGATACCAGCAGCAAGCGGATAGGTAGAAGGTACATCACTAAATGTAGATTGTGCAGCCGGAAGCTTTAATGCACGAGTTAAGAATGTCGCAAACTGTGCACGAGTCACTTTATCATTAGGCCCGTAACGTCCTGGACCATACCCACCTAAAATACCTAACTCAACCGCTTTTCTCATTTCCCCTTCAAGGACATGCCCCGTGATATCATCATTATTGGCAGAACTCATAGGAGCATAGCCGAATGCTGCTGTGGAGAAAACGAGCAGCATGACAAGCATCGTAATTACCTTCTTCATAACTAGCAACCTCCTCATTTAAAAACTAGATAGCCTTTATTTCACACGTTCTAAAAACACTGAGAACTCTGCACGTGTTGTCGGACGATTCAACCCATATGTTCCATCAGGCATCCCAGAAGCAACACCTTTCGCTTTAAGGGCATCAATCGCACTGTAAGCCCAGTGATGACTAGGGACATCAGGGAATGGTGAGCTGCTCACTCCTTGAATGTTGTATGCTCTTTGTAAAATCGAAGCCATTTCAGCTCGTGTTAACGTAGCGTTCGGTTCAAAGGTTGAAGCAGTCTTCCCGATCATAATTCCAGCCTTCTCGACTGCTGCAATCGAATCATAATAAACAGAATTAGGGTCAACATCTCGTAAACTAGTTTTTCCGCCGCTTGTTGGCAGGTTCAACGCACGTGCAATCATTGTCGCCGTTTGAGCACGAGTAATAGACTGCCCCGGTCTAAATGTACCGTCATCGAATCCACTGATAATTCCATCACGATTAAGAGTGAGAATCGCTTGTCTTGCCCAGAAAGTATCACTCACATCTCTAAATCGTTGAACCTCATAACTAGAGTCATAGATTGCTTTTAATTGATCAAAGTAAACATGTCCTTTGCCTTGCTTTGTTGTATTAGCTTGAGCGATATAAACCTGCTGCAGGCGAATCGGCCCTTTGATGTTTGCAGGAATGGCTGCACGAACGTATTGCCACCCGCGAGTGTTAAATCCATTTTCATTGGTGAAGTTAATGGTGTGTGCTGCCCCGTTTCCATCAAGAATGGTTGCGCGCAGCCAGTGTTCACGACCATCTCCATATGCCCACATGCCAAGCTCCAGCGGATTTCCTCTTAAAGGAAGGACCGGATTCATTCTGACATATGCTGCTGACGTTCCTGTTTCTCCTTGAGTGTAATCATAGGTCAGTTTCAATGCCCCGTCTCCGCGATTAGGTTCCTGGACTGAAGCGGTTGAGATAGAAGCGGTGGCTCTTGCCGCAGTTGCTTGTATTCCATTAAGAGAATTAAAATCATGCACAGAAAGGAATGGCTTTGTAATCTGCATAGGCGGCTCTGTTGTCACAACTTGAAGCGTAGTTGGCACTGATCTCTCACGCCCTCCGCTGTCAGATGGACGATTCACAACTGAAACCGTATCGGCGAATGGTAATCTAGCTACCATTGTTGTCGACCCGCCGCCATCTAAATTGATGGCATGTTGTGCACCAAGCGATCTCATATATTCAGCTAGTTGTGGAATCGTTGCCCCTTCACTAAAACCTGGCTGCCTTCCATCTATTGTGACTAAGAAAAGCTTAGATCCGTCACTTGAAACACCAATCGCTGTACGCGGCGCACGCTCAAGTGCGTGGGAGCTTGATGTATTCATTGAGATATTGACTTTTCCGTCTCTTACTAACGTCGGGCCGGTTGCCATCACAAACTCGGCATCTCTCCACGCATCATTGATTGTTGCTTCTGCTGTGATTGTATCCCCTACTTTTACGTTAGCGAGCTTATCTCTAAGGGCACCGCCATTAGCAGAAATGACAAATCCATTTTTCGGGATGACTGCATTTCCACCCTCTCCTAGACGGCGAATTTCTGAAACAGTTCCCGTAATTTTATCTCCAAAAGAAAATCCTGAGTTTGTTTGATTTGTATTTGTGACGACTAGCTCGGTTACAAATTGACTTGCTCCTGTTGTTGCTTCACGATGCGAACCTGTATAGATGACCGAGCTCCCATTCACACGATCTGCATTGACTGCAGATAGTTCAAGCTTCTGACCGCCTACTGTGTAAGTCATGCTCGTATTAAACTCAGTCATTGTTAAAGCGCCATTACGATTCACCCCAACTGCAAACGGGTAATGAACGGGACGATTAGCATCCGCAGATAAAATTCCGTAGTTTAGGATCTCATTGCCTTTGACCAATAAATTAACCGGCATACCCGTCTGCATATTGTAAAAAGATGCATTAACCGCACCAACTACATAATGACCTTGGTATGTATTATTAATCGCTTGCTGAGAGGTAGAAAGGATTCTTCCATACGGATTAGGATGATAGAGTTCTAGATCAACATTGGAGTTCCTATACTGAACATCCATAATATTGACTGCTCTTTGTTGAGTGCCGCTAGTATAATGCTCTTTTATGAGCGTCACCCCTTTAGCGATCTCCTCCTTATTAGAAGAACTTTTCGTCCCAAATCCGTTATAACTATACGCTTCAACCGGCACCACTAATGAGGCCGCCAAAGCGACTAGAACTATTTTACTAATAAAACGTTTCACTTGCTTCACTCCATCACATTTTCTCAAAATATAACTCTTCTTTATATCTTTCGTCATATTTCATCTATGATTTTACAAGATTACCATCTTGTTTGAAAGATTTATTGGAAAACTTTGTGATTAAATAGGTAAAACCATACTTTATGCTCATAATTTGTGTAATTTTGTTTTTTTCTACTATAATTACAACCTGTTTTCATATATAGTAGAGTTAATAACACATTGTCAAATTTTACATATTGGAGGCCTGCTTACATGAAGCAAAAAACAATGCCAGCAATCTTAGCTACTTCTTTCCTCGCAGCAACTCTATTTACTCCTGCTGCTCTTGCAGAACATACGGTTAAACTACCAGCAGCAGAGAATCAAGCTGCAATACTAGTAGACTCTTTTACAGACGTACCGAATGATCACTTCGCTTATAAGGCGATCCACTACCTTCATAATCTTGGCTACATTTCTGGTAAAGGTAATCATCAATTTGCGCCGCAAGCTAGCATTACCCGTGCTGAAGCCGCATTAATGATTGTTAATGTTACAGGATTAAAAGCAACTGATTCCTATTCATTACAAGTATCGGATGTTTCTGCTAACCATTTTGCCTATGATGCTCTTCGTGCTCTTGAGCAAAAGAAAATTATGCAAGGCTATGAAAAGAAAATGCGCCCCAATGACCCTATTACGAGAGCAGAGGTAAGTGTTCTTCTAAGCAAGAGCTTTAACTATGCTGAGCCGGCCCGCTTCCACCATTTTACAGATGTAAACCGCAGTGCTTGGTCGTATGAATATATCAACAAGCTTGCAGAAAACGGGATCACCTCACAGCAAGGGGCAAACTTCATGCCTAATAAGCAGACGACTCGCGCAGAATTTTCTATGTTTGTCGCCCGTTCCCTTAACGATCGTTTTAAATAAAACAAAGAAATCCCTCAAGCCAATAAGCTTGAGGGATTTTTCTCTTACTTTTTATCAATATTGATATAGTACGGATGCAGGCTTGTGTCACCGTTTGTATCCTGCACGACAATGCTGTACGTACCTTTTGCTAAGTTAGCTCGTACAAATTCACGATCACCTTTACCGTAATGATCTGCGCTTGCTAGAGTTTGTCCGGCAGCATCAATAATTTTTATCATCCCATCTAAATCAGAAGGAATGTCTAATGTTGCTGTATAATAACCTGGCTCATTCACAGTGAATGAGTGCGTTTGGTGTACCCTTCCGCTGTGATGTTCTACCGGCAGGAAGCCCGTAGTTCTCCAGCTGTTCACTCCAACAGCACGGAATGCTTGCGGTTGTGCACGTGTGTGATCAATTTCTGAGACTTGCAGACGATAAGGCGTCAAGAGCGTATCTTCTCCAGAGAAGAAAGAATCATTGGCTACCGCAATAAAGTAACCGGCTCCCGATTTAACACGGAACGAACCTCGCAGTTCAGCCTCATCAATATACATTGGCATAAACGGCATGATACGCTGCTCTTCATTCCCAGTGATCTCACCATCACCATTTGTATCTTCAATAACTAACATCAACGGCAGGATATCTTCAAAAAGATTTTCCGGTAAACCGCTCTTAATTGCCTGTGAAGCTGGGAGGTTTTCAAAATGGAAACCAGCAACGCCATCTTCTTTAGCTTTGTAATAGAATACATCTTGACGACCTGTCATAGAAAGATTGGCATTGATTGCGTAGTTTGGCAGCTTTGCAGCATTAGTCAAGTCATCATTTTTCCAGTAAGCATCTTCAATATTTTCACGAAGCATAGATAGTGAAAGCTCGTATGCTTCAAGCGATGGCTGACCGTAGCCTACGTTATTCCCCATTGCCACCAAATACGTTTCACCCTCCTCGAGTCCTAGGTGGAGCACAGGTTCCCCGTCTAATTCTTCACCCGTAAAAAGGTTATAGCCGCCTGACTGAGTAAGGTACGTCAAATACGTTTCGCCTTCTTCTGTTTCATTCAGCTTAAATACTTCTAATAACGGTTTTAATGACTTCGCCTTGTTCCAATTCAATTGGTATAAGCCATTTGCCTCAGGCGTAATCTTAAAGAAATCAAAGTCACCGTACCTTTGGAAATAACCGTCTAGATTGTTGTTTAGGTCAAGCTCTCTTGCTGTATCAACAATGCTCTCGAGCTCTTCTTCTTCAAGGTACAGATTAAATCCTAATTGGAAGTAATCAAGCACCTGCTTTTCAAAGCTTTGACGTGCTGACCTGTAATCCTCGAACTCTTCTTCTGTCCACTCTTCATCATATGGCGGCATATCATAATAATTCGGATAGCCGTCTTCATCTTCAGGGAGGACTTTTGCCCGGATATTCATTTGGTAAGGAAGATGAGAGGAATCTCCGTGCATTGGACCAAATTCAAACATATCAAAAAACATGAACATGAATGGATCTAAATCAAATGCTGAACGCGTTGTTACTTCTACGACATATTCCATACCAGGAATCGTCTCAAACGTAAGCTGTGTATCTACTCCAACACCATAGGATTGATCCTGATACATTGGGTATGGACCATATTCGTCATAATAAACATCTTCCATATCCATATATTCTTCTAACTCTTCACGCTCGCCGTAGAACATATCAAATTCTTCAGCAAAATAAACATTGATCGCCGTATCAATTCCAGGTACTCCAGGAATCGTGATTTCCACTACTTCACCCTCATCTGATGTGAAGCGGAAATAATCTTGATCTCCCTCAGGACCAGCTAAATAAAGCGGCCCTGCGACATCTTTTGCTGTAGCAAACGGGAAACGATTAATCTCAATTGGTGAAGCTACAGTAAGACCATCCTCTAAATATTCATCCGCACGCTCTACCTCAAGTGTAAACGTGTGCGTCGAGTCTTTACGGTAATGTTCATTTGTGTCATAAACAGCAGCAACAATTGTTCCATCCATCAGCGCCTCATGAAGAACTGCTTCTATTTCGCCTTCACGCACTTTATCGATTACAATTGGTGCCTCATCGCTTCCTTCATACGTCAGCTCAATCGCTAAATCATATAAAGCAGAACCTTCTAATTTAAACTGAAGCAGTTCGCCTTCGCGGACATCAATGCGGTACAGATACTTGTCAGCCATGTTTCTAAACGAACCTTCAGCTTTCGCTTTGCCATTTGTAAAAGATAACGTCGATGTTGACTCACCGCCAGCACTTGGCAGTTTTGAAACGTCAAATGATAAAGCTGCTTTTGGATTGACCATACCAAAACCAAACTCTGTATCATACCCTTTTGCGCCAAGATCTGTTGCTGTCTGCTGCAGGATATACATCACCTCATACGAAGTAAGGTCAGGATGCTTCGATTTCAACATGGCGGCAACCCCTGCAACAATCGGAGAAGCCATTGATGTACCTGACATCTCTTCAAATGTAGAGTGCTTATCCACATCAAACATCGGTGCGTACACTTGGTTTCCTGGTGCTACCACATCAAGAGCAGGGCCATAGCTTGAGAACCATGCAAGCTCATTTGCTTGATCAGTCGCCCCAACATTAATAACCCCAGCATACGCCCCGGGATAGCTTTTAATGGTAGAGCCATTATTTCCTGCAGCCGCTACTAATACAATTCCTGCTTCAACAGCAACATCAATCGCATCTTGGATAATGGATGACGGCATCGTCGAACCGATACTCATATTAATGACGTCAACATCTTTCTCAACTGCATGAAGAATCCCTTCGGCAATTGTGAAGTCTGTTGTAAAAAAGCTGCGGTTAAATACATCAATGGAATAAATGTCTGCGTCTGGATAAACTCCATAACCGCCTACTTCATTTCCTTTTTCACCCGCAATAATTCCGGCAACATGCGTGCCGTGTGAATCAATCTGCGGACGCTTCAATGGGTCAAGGACATTGTATTCACCAACTAGAGCATGTTTTAACTCAGGGTGATTACGATCTAAGCCGCTGTCAATTACCCCGACCGTTACCGCATGATCACCTGTCAGCTTAAGTGCTTCCTCGATCCCAAGCTCATTTAAATGATACATAGTTGAAGCTTTCGGATCGGTGACAGCCAGCTGTTGAAAAGGTACGCTCGCCTGCACGCTGATCACTGAATCAAGGGCTGCGTATTTCTTCGCCACTTGCTCAAGCTTCATTCCGCCACGGATCTTTACAACATCATATCCAAGCGTCGGAATACGCTTTTGAAGAGTCGCTCCCGCCTTTTGGTGATCGGCATTAGAAATCGCCTCCGAATACTTAATGACTAACGTATCCTCACTCGGTCTTAACTCTTCATTCTTTACTCGATTCGAGGAAACAAGTTCATCTGATTCTATTCCTAAATCACCTAGTAATTTCTCAAGTCTTTCTTGATTCGAGTCACCTGTCGTTACAGCCGCTGAGACTGGCTGTGCGATTAAGGAGCTCACTAATAAGACAATCATAAATAGTAGAAACGTTTTGTTGCTGCGTCTGAACATGTTTACCCTCCTACAGTGTACTAGTTTAAATAGTCTATCTACCCTAGTTTACAGGAAAATAGTAGAAATATATAGAATTATTTTCAAGTAGTAGAACAAAAAGAAAAGCTGTGTAGAAGATTGGTATAACCTTCTACACAGCTTTCGTTCTTAATATAAATAGTCTTCTTCAAAATCAAATGAAAAATCTTCTACATAATAGATTTTCCAGCTTGAACCGATTTTCTTCATGTAGAATGTCGGCTCATAATCCACTGTTTCTACCACATTACGTCTTTTATCTGGATCGTAGTATTCAAACGTCATCGTTGCCCCTGTTCCTTTAACTTGAGCAAAGCGGGTATGGTTGCTCTTCACAGTGAAAGTCAGCTGACCTGTAATATTCATATCAGCTAAATAACCATATTCATAGATTTCTGTCGCAAACGCTTTTTGGAATCCTGTATAGTACGTGTTGATATGGTTTGTAAGCTGTGCTTTAGTTGCATTATCTAAAGAAAACAAGCTTGTTTGGTACGAATTCGCAAGTGAAAGAAGAGTATTTGCACTTGTAAGATTTTTCGTTTCACGGTTTAATGCACGGTGCAGAAGCACTCCTGCCTCACCGCGTGTAGCAGCACGGCCCATACCGAAAGTTGTTTGACTTACACCGCTCACAAGTCCAATCGAGCTTGCTTTTTTGATATCTGCTGCAGCCCAGTGGCTAGCCGGAACATCTGTGAAGTTCTTTGCGGTACCGCCTGTAAAGCTGATAGTATCCGAGAAAGCACGTACAATCATAGATGCGATTTGTTCGCGAGTTACATTTTGGTTTGGACCAAATTTGCCCCCGCCAAGACCAGCAATAATTCCGTGATCACTAGCAATCGCAATCTCATTACGCAGGGCATGGTTCGCTGGTACATCTGTAAAAGGGTAGCTTGTGCTTGTACTTTTTCTAGTTAACTGCAGGGAACGAACGATAATCGCTGCAAACTCAGCACGCGTAATCGTACGATTTGGTCTAAATTCATAATCACCTTGGCTCGTTTTATAGCCGCCAAATATATCAGCGTTCACTAAATCATCTAGCTGTTCAGCACCCCAGTGATCCCACACATCAAATAAAAAGTAGCTGTCAAAATCACGAGTCTGTGCAGAGGCAGACATAGGCATGATCGCAGTCAATGCCAGTAATACAGCTAATAAAAGCATATATACTTTTTTCAATTTTTTCATCCTTCTTCCTTTTTGTATAATCATTTCTAACGTAGTTTACTCCCTTGAGGCAGACTTTGTATACAGGAGGAAAGATGTGGTTTTTTACTAAAATTCTACTGACTAGAGACACTTTACAAATTGGTGAAAAAACCTTAAACTATTTGATCAAAAAAAGCAGAACCCCTTACTGGGCCTCTGCTTCGAGCGACTGACGTACCTCTTCAATATGCTCTTCGAATGTTTCTTCTGTTACCCACTCGCCAAAATCAGCTTCTTCAACCTCTTCATCTTGAAGACGTGCTGCTATCACATCTCCAACTTCGGCATAAAAATGATGAGCATCATAAAAACGGTCCACATTCGTCGTCACTTCATTTATCGTCATAAAGTTATATACTCCGCCAAATACGTCGATGATCTCACCTATCCAATGCGTGTAATCTGGAAGCCGTTCTTGTTCATACAATAAACGAAGCAGCGGCTCTGTTACCGGTGTTACGTACACGATAAAGTCAGTATTCGGATTTTCATCGACCATTTGCTGCAATTGATTCTTGTATCCAGTATGGTATTGATAACTCGGAGCATAATGAATTCCTTTATATCGTCTTAAGTCACCTTCAACCAGCTCGTCCTTATCTTCTTGACTGATCTGCTGAAACTCAGCCGTGTGGTGCCTGTCATAACGCCTCACAAATTGTTCGGTATCCATTAATGATGACCATGCATTCTTGTAGGAATATTCAAATGTATCCATTGATAATAACGTCTTAAAGCGATGAAGCGGATCTTCCACCGTTTCAAAATACTCACTAGGAAATTCTGTCTGCTTCCTTGTTTCATTCGTTGTAAAGAAATCAAGCCCCAGCACGATCAGTTCTGGTTCATGCCCATGTTTTTTAGCAAAATGAATATACTCATTGAACTCTTCAATGGAAACGGCAGGAACCGAATAATTAAACATTTTCACGCCTTCAAACTGATACTGATCCACAACGGTAGAGCGGCTGCTTCCAAGCAGGAGGGCATTGTAATCTTGAGCAGTATAGGCAAGGTGAAGCGATTTTTGCTCCCTCTCATTTATACTGTCTTGCCTCTCATTAAATGGGTTGGCATGATCAAACGCCCATAATGGATCCACCATATAATTAAATCCTCCAACAAGCATCACCAGCACTACACATACTGCTGCAAGCTTTATGAGCCAAGCCTTATAGACACCCATCCATAACCACCACACTTAGAAATTGAAATATAAAAACTCACTCACTTCAGATAAGCTTAAAATACTGTAGATTAATGCCGCTGCACAAATGAACACATGATAAAAATTCGGCTTAAAAGCTTCCATTCTCTCAATTGAGTTCCGCCAAGTTAATACAATGATAAATGCCATAGCTGTTAAGCCCAGCCCCCAATAAAAGTCCGTCTCAGCCATTTGAAATTCAGCCGCAAAAGTCAGCCAAGCCACCTGCTCCGCTGCCCATTCCGGAAGCGCAAATCCTGAGAGCCCGGCCATTCCTTTTAATACTTTCAACGCATCCTCAAAGCTCTCTGCTCTAAAGAACACCCAGGCAAAATTTACAAATTGAAAGGTAATAAACCAAGCTAACACCTTATTCATCTTAAACCCGAGCTGCTGCCACAGGCGATTGATCATCATCGCCACACCGTGAAGTACTCCCCACAAGACAAACGTCCAGCCAGCCCCATGCCAAATTCCGCTCACAAAAAAGACAATGAACAAATTTACGTACGTTCTTATTTTACCCCGCCTATTTCCACCAAGCGGGATATAAAGGTAATGGGTAAGAAAACGGCCAAGGGTCATATGCCACCTTCTCCAAAACTCTTGAATACTAAGAGACTTATAAGGAGATAAGAAGTTTACAGGCAAGCTGATATTAAATAGGAGTGCAAGGCCAATCGCCATATCAGCATAGCCGCTAAAATCAAAATACAATTGAAATGTGTACGAATAAGATACGAGCCACGCTTCTAGAAAGGTTAACGACTCACGTACATCAAAACCGTTTGTCGCTGTCTGGGCAAACGTATCTGCAATCGCCACTTTTTTAAACAGTCCAATCGAGAAAATAAAAATCCCCATTGCCATATGCTTTGGATTGATCCGTCGATTTTGGACGTCTTCAAATTGAGGCATCATCTCTTTATGATGAACAATCGGACCCGCGATCAACTGAGGGAAAAACGTGACAAACAGTGCATAATCAAGCAAGCGGTAATCCTTTGTCTCACCCCGGTAAGCATCAACCAAAAAGGCTATCTGTTGAAACGTAAAAAAGCTGATCGCAAGAGGAAGTGTTAACTCCAGCAAGGCCCAATTCGCACCCAGCAGCGTATTGACCGTTCCGATAAAGAAATCCGAGTATTTGAAGTAGCCAAGTAAAGCTACATTTCCAATGATCCCTAGTGTAACAAGAGCTTTTCGTATGGCGGGTTTTCGATCAGATACAAGAGCACGTCCAATTAAAAAGTTCATTGCCATTGAGGCTAAAATCAAGGGCAAATATAAAACATTCCACCAACTATAAAAAAAGAGTGAACTAACAACGAGCCACCCTTTGCTAAATGTAATCCATCCACATCGATTAAAAACGAAATAGAAGAGAAAGACGATTGGCAGAAACACAAACAAAAATTCATATGAATTAAATAACAACCGAATCCCCCACTTTATGTCACTCTCTCTTTTTACAAAATTCAACAAACTACCAACCGATTATATCAAGCTTTCCCCGTCTCGACAATCAAAGGAAAAACCCCTCTTCATTAAGAAGAAGGGTTCAGCATACTATTTATTTCTTCTGGTGCTCCACCACACCTGCTAATGCATAAAGAGCAATCATTGACGCAAAGTGACTGGACACATTCGTTGGGTCTTGCTGCGGATACACCTCAACAAAGTCCATCCCGACAATGCCGCGTTTTGTAAATTCATAAATTAACGTCAGCAGCTCATAAGATGTGAGGCCGTTGCCATCAACTGGCCCGCCTGGATTAAAAGCAAAATCCAGAACATCACTGCAAACGGAAAGATAGACAACATCCACGCCTTCGCTTGCTTGGTCATACAAGTCTGCTGCAAGCTTGCGAATATCCTTTGCTTCGCGAATATCATTGATCGTAACCGTCTTCGCACCGGCCTCGCGTGCAAACTTGCCGCTCTCCGGCTTGTTGCGCGGTCCGTGGATACCAGCATGAATTAAGCTTTCATTTCTCACACCATCAAGCTCATATAACCTTGCAAACGGGGTGGATCGCGCATATTTATCACCATCGTGATGCGGCATATTATCATAGTGAGCATCTAAGTGAAGAATACCGACTTTCTTTCCTGTCCGCTCGGTTAATGCTTTAACAATCGGGTAGGTAATCCCGTGGTCGCCGCCAAGGGCAAGCGGGAACTTCCCGGAATCCCACATATCGCCTGCAAACGACTCAATCCGGTTCATCGTCTCGATCACATCCGCTGGTACCACATCGACATCACCCATATCAGCAAGCTTCAGATGCTCGAAGACATCAATATGATCAAGCTCAGGCAAGTATCCTGAGTAGCGTCCTGAGCATAAGCGCATCACTTTCGGCCCTAATTCACAGCCTGTGTAATCACCCCATGTCACAGCCCCTTCCCAAGGGACACCGTAAATTAATACATCAGCCTCATCCGTAGATTCTGTCGTTCCGTTAATCGCTCCTAAAAATGGAGGTGTATTTCCGTAAATGTTCTCTGTCATCTTTATCCGCTCCTCTACTCAATAGTCACCCTCTTTATATACCCGGTTTTTGAGCAAAATAATCATCATTCTTCTTCATCGATCGTTAAGCCCTCTACATGCTTCCTTCCCATTTGGTGCTTCTTTTTACGATATTCCTTTGATTTGAAGATAATGTCGAAATCATAGTCTTCCGGATAGAGTTCATTTGCCGAAACGTGCAGGGTCAGCCTCTTATGGTTAACTGTCTTCTTCTCTCCTTTTACTTGAACAACATAATTCCCTGATTCATCCGGCCCTTTATAGACAATCCCTAATTCATCGGTTGTTGACAGACGAACCGTATCGCCTTGATCATAGCTCTTGATAGCTTGCTGATCTATACTCTTTTTTACTGGCTTTTTCCTCGCATACTTGTTGATGATCATTTGTTTTTCGTAGCTTTTTTGCTTCGTGTCTATGGTGTGATACAGCGTTTTGTTGTAAGTCGATTGATACGCACGCTGCACTAATTCTGGATGCATCCCTAATTTCAAGGCAATTTCAAATGCCTGACTTCTTCCTGTTTCACCCAGTAACAGCTTATAGGTCGGCTTTAATGTCTCAAGATCAAATTCCATCGAGCCATTGATAAACCCATCTCTTGTGTCGGCCAAACGTTTCAGCTCACTGTAATGAGTTGTTGCAAGAAGCGTGGCTCCTTTTTCATAGAGATGTTCCATGATTACTTGAGCAAGGTTCATTCCCTCATTAGGATCTGTTCCGGAACCGAGTTCATCAAGCAACACCAAAGTATGCTCATTCGTTTCCTCAAGGATCCCAATGATGTTTTTCAGCCTAGAGCTAAAGGTACTTAAGTTCTCATCAATACTCTGCCCATCGCCCATATCTACAAAAATGTGATGAAAAAGATGAAGATTACTTCCTTCCTTTGCTGGGATCATTAGGCCGGTAGCTGCCATCATTGATAGTAGACCTACCGTTTTCAGGGTCACTGTTTTTCCGCCTGTATTAGGTCCTGTGATCACTAACGCACGGTCATTGCTATCAAGCTGAATCGTGAGCGGGATCGCGCCGCTTCCTAACATCGGGTGTCTTGCCTCGTGCAAATCAATACGATACTCCCCGTTCACTTGTGGAATGGTGCCATCTATCTCAAGACCATACTTCGCCTTAGCAAACAGGATGTCATACTGGTGCATGGCATCGATGGCGATTTGAATCTCTTGCTCTTTTTCCATAATCATTCCTGTCAGGGTATACAACACTTGCTGAACTTCGTGATCTTCAGCTATCTTTAGGGCATCCACCAGTTCTTGAATCGTCCCTAGCTCACTCGGTTCTATAAATACGGTTGCTCCTGATGCAGACGTATCGATCACAATGCCGCTTACTTTTGAGCGGTACTCTCGCTTAATCGGCAGGGTATAATGTCCATTTTTCTCAATCATCATTTTTTCTTGTAAATAGATTTGATACTTTTTACTGCCTGCAAGCTTTTCTGCTCTTGCTTTGAGCTCCTCTTTTGCCTGCCTTAACTGTTTTCGAACACCAGCAAGCTCAGAGGTTGCATGATCATCTATTTGTCCGTGTTTTAAACAGCGCACAATCTCCTGTTCAAGCTCGCCTAAATCATCAATCGACCACGCATACGTTGTAATAAGCGGAGCTGTAAATTCTTTGTCCTGCATAAACTGTTTTAATTTCCGGCAATGATCTAAAAAGGACAGCACAATCGTCAGCTGATCAGGACGCAAGAACAGTCCTTTATTGACCTGCTCTAAGTAGCCGCTCATCTCATCAAGAGAATGGATCGGCACACTTGATGAGATGTTGAGAATTTGAACCGCTTCACGCACTTCCTCTAAAAGATGTCCGATCCTTTTTTTATTGGTTAAAGGCCGGCTCGCTATAATCTTAGCCTTCGCTCTTTCTGTAATGGCTTTATCTGCCACTTTAGTTAATATACGATGATAATCAAGTTGTTCCATTGCTTTATCATTCATGGATGATGCCTCCTAGTAAATAATTGAAAACAAAAAAAGCCGCCTCAAGCATACGCTTAAGACGGCAAATGAGGACCCTTCACTAAAAGTGAATTTTTTGCAGGCAAAACGACTGTTGAATGATCACAGTCTTCTCCCGCAAAATCAAGCTATGACCCCAGCCACAGCTTCTAGGCTTCCCTATTATTCCGCTAGATGCTTGTTCTTAACGAAGTCGTTGAATGGCATCCCAAATAAACCAGCACTCCGCTGATTTTTTACCATTTCAAGACCATATCCAGTTACGGATTAGTTAAGAACAACCACACTCATAAAAATTCTCCTTTATTGTGAAGGGCATTTGTTTTCCTCTATATCGTAGCCCCTCACTTATAAATTGTCAATTTCTTATAAATAAATAGATGATAAACCCTACCACTGGGAAAAACAGCGTTGCTACTAATACAAGTAAGCTGTATTCTTTACTGTTGCCTTTACGCATTGAATCGCGGTAACACCAGATGCTTGTGATAACGTTTAAAATAAAACCGCCGAATATAAGTAAGAAAACGGTCAGCATAAAAATGGCTTCCATGTTGGTCCCTCCGTTCTTATAGGATAGTTTACGTTAGTTGGTGGGAGAAGTTTCATTGTTTTATTCGAACCACACAAAAATATAACCCCATCCTTTTATATCATAAGAAGGACAGGGTTATATGATAATAAATAGCAATTCTTTTTACACTTTAAATTTAGAGAGCAGCACTTTTAATTCCTCAGCCATTTCAGAAAGGGATTTTGCTGAGCTCGCTACCTCTTCCATTGCCGCTAACTGTTCCTCGGTCGTCGCAGCCACTTCTTCAGATGTTGCCGCGTTATTATTGGCAATGCCCGCTAATTCACTGGTTGTTGCATTCACTTCTTGTATTCCTGCAGACATCTGCTCAGCTGTAGCAGAGACTTCTTGCATTTGTGGGGTAATGGTTTTCATACTGGATAATATTTCTTTAAATTTATCCATTGCTTCCTGAGAAATAGTCATCCCATCTTTTACATTATGTGTTACTTTTGACATTACTTCTACGGAGCTTTCTGTATCTTTTTGTATCCCTTGAATTAACTCAAAGATTTGCTTCGCTGAGTCTTGGGATTGCTCTGCCAGCTTCCGAACTTCACCAGCTACAACTGCAAATCCTTTTCCGTGTTCACCTGCTCTCGCCGCTTCAATCGCAGCATTTAAAGCAAGTAAATTGGTTTGCTCTGCTATTCCTGTTATAACATCTAATATAGATGTTATTTCTTTTGACCGAGTATATAATGATCGAATCATTGTATTTGATTCTATTACAGATGTCTCTATTGAATTCATTTGATTAATCGTATTTTGAATCGCTTCATTTCCTTCTTCAGCCTGCATTGTCGCTTGTTGAGTTAATTCAGCTACACTCATTGAACTCTCTGCAATTCTCCCAACACCTACCGTTAGTTCGTCTATGGATTGTGAGTTCTTATCGATACCATTTGTTTGGCTTTCCGCACTGCTGGCCACTAATTGAATAGAACTAGCCACTTGTGAAGTAGCAGCACTTGTTTCTTCTGAACTGGCTGTTAATTGTTCTGCTGAAGCTGCCACTAGATCCGTTCTTGAGTCCACCTCATTTATTAATTCTTTAAGACTCAATTGCATGTGATTAAATGCTGTCCCTAATTGCCCTATTTCATCTTTTGATTGAATATTAATTTCTTGAGTAAGATCTCCCTTACTTACTATTTCTGCAGTATCTGTTAACTTTCTGATTGGCTGTACAATAGAACGAATGATAAAGTAAACCGCTACAGCCCCTATAAGTATTGAAAAAGCAATGACTGCGAGCGTTGTCAAGAAGATAGGCAACGCTGCTTGATCGACTTCTTCTGCAAACATTGTGCCTGCAACCTTCCACCCTGTCGCGTCATTTGTTACATAAACCATGTACTTAGAGTCACCATTTAAAACATACGAGAATTCACCAATATCTTGAGTGTATAAATCACCATAGTAAGAGTGAGCTGCTTGTGAACCTCCTTCTTCAAAAGGATGAGCAATATACATTTGGTTTGTATCTAATAGAATGGCATATCCTTCATTTCCAATTTGTACAGAATTAGCTATACCTTGAAGGTGTGTCAATTCTACACTTACAGCCACGACCCCTGACCCATCTTGCAGGGCTTTAGAAACCGTAATGACCATGTCATCGGTTCCTGCTGCAATATACGGGGCTGATATAATGATGTCTCCACTATTAGACATAGCATCCTCATACCACCCTCTCTCCCTTGGATCATAATCTGGATCCATCGAAACGGCAGGCTCTTGTATAAACAACCCGTCCTCCTCTGTCCCGACAAAAATACTTGTCGCTTCAGGATGTAAGGCTGCATATTGGGCAAATCGTTCCCTTAACTCAGGACTCTCCATTCCCTCGTACAGCCCTGATGTGACTAATTCAGAGAACACATTCATGTCATTGATTTTAGGTTCAATTATTTCAGTAATAAATGAATTTAATAAGTCAATATTCTCACTTGCTGCAGATATAATCTCATCTTCTATAGCATGTTTAGCAGAATTATAAGCTAACACGCCTATAATAATAGACGGTACGATTAAAATAATCGCAAAAGAAATAAGTAACTTCATTCTTAATGATGCTTTAAATACATTCAAACTACGTTTCATCGTTCATTTCCTCTCATTCCCATTTATTATCTTCCTGCAGATTCTAATAAGTGAATACAAAATAAACACTTATATATTCCTAGTCAATAGTAACTATATAACAAGAAAAAATAGAAAGGAACGGATTAGGAAGTATTTGAAGTTTTCTGTTAATGTCATTTGCCAGTTCAGGTCTCTTATGGCGATTTAAAGGTGGATTGCTGCGCCGTTCGTCCCCCTGCACTCGGCTAATCATGCGAAAATACAATAAGAGGCATTGACGAGTCAATGCCCCCTAACTACTTATTCATATCTCAATGACTCAATCGGATTCAGTCTCGCCGCTTTGTTGGCTGGAAGTAAGCCAAATACAATGCCTAGTATCATCGAGAATAACAGTGCTCCAATGATGACTGGCCATGATAGAAGCGACGGCCATCCAGCAAAGAAGGAGATCAGTGTAGAGACCCCTCCGCCTAGAAGGATGCCGATGATCCCACCAATCAACGTGAGGATGATTGACTCAATGAGGAATTGAATCAGAATTTGCTGGCGGGTGGCACCGAGTGACTTACGAATCCCGATCTCTCGCGTTCTCTCTGTTACAGATACGAGCATAATATTCATCACACCAATTCCTCCGACAAACAGGGAAATACCTGCTATGCCGCCAATGATCATCGTCATAATACGGGTGATCTGACCGATCCCTTCTGCAATCTCTTCCATGTTCATTACTTGATAGGCCTCTTCTGTATTCTTTCTTGCATTCAACAGTTGTACAGCTTCTTCTCCTGCTGCCTGCAGCTCTTCAAGCGATTCCGCTTGAATCGTCACTTGATTGAATTCACTCTTACTATAGACCGTACGCCATGTCTCCCATGGCATATAGACTTCCTGCATACCAAAGGCAAACAGTCCAGTCGGTGCTTCAAGGACTCCGATAACCTCCACCGGCTGATTGGCAACACGTATCACTTCGCCTACGGCCGACTGCTCGGGAAACAGCTCTTCATTAAGAGAATCTGAGATTAAAGCTACTCGTCGCCCGCCGAGAAAATCCGCTGGCTGCAACGAAAGACCTTCTGCCACCTTGAGCTGGTGTACATCCAGATATGTTTCGCTAATGCCATTTACGGATGCATCGCTTGTTTCCGTTTGATAACGGATAGAACTATGTTCATAGCTTGTCGCGACCACATTTGCAATGCCCTCAACGGTCTCCATTTCGCGGATATCTTCTAGGGTAAACGCAGGTTCATTCCAGATATTCGGATTCGTCTGTATCTCCTCATCCGAAGGCATATAGAAGATTTCGGATGTATTCCCCTCGCCTGCAATTGAGGTCTTTAACATTTCTTCTCCGCCCTGACCGATCGCCACAACGATAATGACCGCTGCTACCCCAATAATGATCCCAAGCATCGTAAGCACAGAGCGCATCTTATGAGCTTTTATCGAGTTGATCGCCATGAGAATATTTTCTTTTACACTCATAATGGCTACCCCCTCTCGCGGCCCATATGCGACGTTAACTCACCGTCCCGCACATAGATGGTTCGCTTTGTGTACTCAGAAATCTCCGGCTCATGAGTGACAAGCGCAATCGTAGTCCCGCCTTCGTTTAACTCTGTCAACAAATCCATAATCGTTTCACTCGTCTTTGTATCAAGTGCACCTGTTGGCTCATCCGCTAAAATAATCGACGGTTCATTAACGAGTGATCTCGCAATCGCGACACGCTGCTTTTGCCCTCCAGAAAGAGAGTTAGGGAGATAATCCATCCGATCCTTCAGCCCAACCAGACTAAGTGCCTCCTCAGCCCGTTCTTCCCTCTCTTTTTTGGAGAGGCCAGCATAAATCATCGGAAGCTCGACATTTTTCTTCGCAGTTAATCTCGGCAGGAGGTGGAACTGCTGAAACACAAAGCCGATTTGTTGATTACGGACCTTCGCGAGTCCTTGTTCATCATAATTCGAGATGTCTTCTCCATTTAAAAAGTAGTGCCCGGTGCTCGGAGGATCGAGGCAGCCAATAATATTCATTAGCGTTGATTTCCCAGATCCAGACGGCCCCATAATCGCGAGAAAATCTCCTCGCTCAATGTCAAGGTCAATCCCTTTTAAAATCGTCGTATCCTCAGTCCCCACACGATAGCTTTTCGTAATTCCTTCCAGCTTAATCAAGGACAATCACTTCCGATCCATCCCCAAGCCCTTCTGGAATGTCACTGATGATTTGATCAGACTCACTAAGGCCAGACCGAATTTCATAACGGCTATCAGAAGTCATACCAAGCTCCACTTCCTGCTCCACTGCTATCCCTTCCACAATGGTGTACACGTAAGCCGTATCATCAAGCTGCCGCACCGCTGAAATCGGCACCGTTAACGCTTCTCTCTCATCTGACACGACATGTAAAATCACCTGGTACCCAGGACGCAGAGAGCTTGTGTCCCCTTCTTCTACTTTTACGGTGAACGGATACTTAATTCCCGTTCCATCTAGTTCATTTTGCGAAGGGAGAAAATCAATCTGATCAATGACACCCGTCCACGTTTGGTCAAGAATTGCATCGGATGTAATGTCCACCTTCTGACCTTCCTTAATTTCAAGGGAATCATATTCAGAAAGATCTCCGCTAGCGATAAACGAATCTGTCGAAGCGATCGTCAACTGCGCTTCTGTCCCTTCCTCAATCTTTAGGACGACACCCGCAATCGGACTTTCTTCTGTTAGATTTTTTGTACGATTATCAAGCTGTTCTTTTTGCTTTAACAGCTGCCTAAGATCAAGATTTGCTGCGCGTTTCTCATAGTCAAGCTGCTCACGCTCAGAGCGAAAATGATCTCTCGCCTCTTCTCGGCCGACATCATCTGCAAGCTTATTTTGTTCATCTGAAAGACGGTCTTCTTGCTTTCCGACTTGGTTAATCCGTAAGTAACCTGCTTCAATTTGAATGGCGAGCTGTTCTGATTCAAACTGAAGATCTTCACTTGTGTATTCAATCAATGGCGTTCCAGCCTCAACTGTGTCACCTTCCTCGACCAGCAACGTATAGTCTTCTTCTGCTCGTATTCGAATGTGCTCCATTTCTGCTAATTCCATCTCACCCGGCACCATGATTTCATGCTTCACCGTTTGGGTTTCTGGGTTAGCCGCCTCTACTTCAAATGTGTCACTACCTTGTGACTGCACAACAGCGATCGCAGTAAAAAGAATGACAGACAGGACAATAGCCGACCCAATCCATACTTTCTTTTTCATCAACTTCACCTACACTCCAGCTGCTAAAAACCCGATTAATGCAGCACCTACCGTAATAATCAGCGTCACAACCCAAGCAGTAGCTGGTTTCATCGAAGCAACAATACGCAGCCCCATCGCCATCAAAATAATGCTCCAAATCGAAAACACTTCAAACAAGCTGACAAGAGAGTACATCGGATCATATGGATCAAAAAATACAGTCAACCCCGTAATCATTTGAGCAGGATTTAAATTCAGCGCTAACGTCAGAATACCGTTTAACACTAATCCAATTCCTCCAATAAACATAATAAATACATTTAATGAAAATAACTGTTTAAATGTCGCATCACCCGCAGTCAGCTTCACCACAATCCACATAATAAAAGCACCGATCACCCCGCCAAGTACAGGCATTAAGAGTGAAGTGACGAAAGTGGAGACGCGAATAGCCGTTTCTGCTCCTTCAAAAATGGCCATATCTTCTGCTGAGATATCCCCCATCATCATTTGGAAATCAGCTAAAAACGAAAACAAGGCGGCCCACAAGGCATACACCGCTGTTACGATTAAAAGCGGGACAAGGACCTTTGGATTCTCGCGCATACGGCCGAGCTGCTCCTTAGGTTCCGTAATAAATTTAAAGATCGATGGCTTTTCGCCCTTTGGCAACTCTGGTTTGTTCTCAAATGCAGTTTCAGACATGCTGCACTCCCCCTATATCATTAGTCAGTTTATAAACACCTCTCCTATTTACTCATAAATTAGAAATTAGTTTCAACAAAAGTCCTAATATTTTAGAAATTCTTTATAAATGAGTGATTAGATAGTCCAAGTTAAGGAGTAAACCAGCGAGGTACGGGGTCTGATTGCGCAGGTTGCCGCTATTATTGCGTCGGTACCGAACTTAATCGCGCCTCTTTGGCCGCGATATGCGTGGGTTCACAGTCTAATTGCGTCACTCTCCTCTTATTGCATCAGTTCACGCCTCTTATGCGTCGGGTCAGCAACGGATTGTATTCACTTCGGCCATAATTGCGCCTCTTCACTCAGCTCAAAAGCAACAAAAAGAAGCTGACCCTCTGAAAAGGATCAGCCTCATACAATTATTGAGCAAAAGCTGCTTCTACTGCATCATATGCATTCACATATCCAGCTCCGACTTCCCATGACTCATACCCTGGCATCGGTGTCGCCGTCTCTTGTAAAATCTCTTTCACCTCACTTGGAGTAAGCGAAGGATTTGCCTCTAGCAGCAGCGCAGCAATACCTGCTACATGCGGCGTTGCCATCGATGTGCCGCTCATCGTTGTGTAGAACGGTAGGTATCTTGCTTCAATCAATTGAATATCTTTTGGCGCAGAGATGACCGATAAAGGTGAAAGTACTCGTGTTGAGATGATATCAACACCCGGTGCTACAACAGCCGGCTCATCCTTCCATGTCCACTGTTCACCATCCATTTCGAACGTTCCCCCCTGATCAGAGCCTCTTGATGAAAAGTCAGCAAGGCTGCCATCCTTCTCACCAGCACCAACCGAGATCACCCAAGGTGCTTTTGCATATGGGTTATGCGTATCTTCTTCTGGCCCTTCATTTCCAGCTGCAAATAATACCGTAATCCCCGCATCATAAGCTTTCTTGCTTGCTACATTAATTGGATGATGAGGATCAAAGTCCCCAGAGCCGCCCCATGAGTTTGTGATGATTTGAATATTATATTTATCTTGATGTTCAAGGGCATAATCAAATCCGCCAATTCCGTCAAGGACGAGCAGCACAGCGCCTGAGCCGTATCCGATTAGATCAGCACCAGGTGCCGCCCCTGCATACTTCCCGCCAGACATCACTCCCGTACCGCCGACTGTCCCAGCGACATGAGTCCCGTGTCCTGAATTCGTATCTGTGTTAATGATATTCTCAATATAAGAAATCGGGATAATACCTGTGCTTGATAAATAAGAAGTTCCTAACACATTTTGCACGAGATTCTTTTTAAACGTGTGGTCACCATGTGTACCATCGACACCGCTATCGTTAACTAGAACACCTACCCCTTCTCCAGTAACAGGAAGACCTCCGTTATGTTCAGTAAAACTCTCATCCGTCCTCACTTTGTTTACACCCGTTATCTCATTTGCATCAGCGTTAAAATACTCAAGCCGCTCATTTAAGTAGATCGACTTCACATCTTCATTCTCCGCTAATCTTTCTACTTGCCCTTTGGTCATAAGGGCACCGACTATCGGCAAATTATTAAGCGATACTGCCGATGTGATATCAAGACGTTCCAGCAAAGACAAATGAGCAGCAGTCGGCTTGTCCTCTCCTTCAAATGTAACAATGACCTCTGCTAATGAATGACGATCAAGAGCAGCCCACACGTTTTCATCGACAACAGCAGACGTTGCCTCCGCTGATTGACCAGCAAATATAAATCCTTGTCCCAGCAAGAATACGATAAGCATAATAACTAAAAGCCTCTTCATAACAACACCCCTTTTATTTTTTAGAATAGTAAGAAAACTCACTATTCTAGCTTCCCACAAGAAGGTTATTTTCCACTATTAGACAAATGGACGATTTTTTAGTTAATATTTATCAATCGTTAACACTAAAGGTAGATGAAGATGACATTTTGAAGGTAGGTAGTTTTTATAAAGAGACCATTCGAGTTGCTGGAGAGCTTGTTGCGGCGGCGATTGCGCCGGTTGGCGTGGTTATTGCGTCGGTGCTGAAAATAATTGCGCCCCTCCGGCCGGGATATGCGTGGATTCAAAGACTTATTGCGTCACTCTCCTCTGATTGCGTCTGTTCACCCCTCTTATGCGCCGTTTATTCAGCGGATTGTGTTCATTCCATCCATAATTGCGCCGTTCTCATACTTATTAACTAACTGCCCACAGATAACTCCATCCATCACTCACACAAAAAAGATGAATGAAATACATCACATGATCAATAATAGGATAGAAACTTTTACTTTCAAAAGGAGCATCAGAAATGAAAAAACTACTATTGTTAGGATTTATATTCATCGTATTATCTAATGCATTGGCAAGTTCAGTAAGTGCAAACGCTAACTCAGAGAAACCATGCATTAGTCAGTCAGAGGTAACATTCGAAAATGATTTTAGAAGACTGTGGATTGATCATGTTTTATGGACAAGTAATTATATTACAAGTGCGACCACAGCCGGCGCGGAGGATCAAGAGCAGGTGCTGGCTAGACTCTTGAAAAATCAGGAGGATATCGGAAATGCAGTCAAACCAATATACGGCGAAGATGCGGGAAACAAACTTACCGAGTTGCTTAAGGAGCATATTGTGATTGCCGGCAAAATTGTAGATGCAGCTAAAGAGGGACAGGCAGACACGGTCGATCAACTCAACAAAGAATGGTTTGAAAATGCGGATGAGATCGCATCATTCCTTAGCGAAGCCAATCCAAACTTAAATGTTGAAGACGTAAAAAACCTGTTGTATGCCCATTTGGAATTGGTTGCAAATGATCTTACAGCAAGCTTATCAAAAGACTGGGATGCAAGAATCGTCGCAATTGATGAGGGCGTAAACCATATCATTTTAATGGCAGATGCTATCTCAAAGGCAGTTATAAAGCAATTTCCGGAGAAGTTTTAAAAAAGATATTTTAGAAGCTTCAGGCTTGGGTCCCGAAGCTTCTATTTATTGTCGGGCACTAGCAAGGTGACAATTGAGCCGTTTGCCAGCGTTATTGCGTCGATCGGAAACGGAATTGCGCCTCTCCGGCCGCTATATGCGTGGGTTCAAGCCCTTATTGCGTAATTCTCCTCTTATTGCGTCAGTTTACGCCTCTTATGCGTCGGTTCAGCGGCGAATTGTATTCACCTCAGCGATAATTGCGCCAATGCTCTCCGCTCAGCACCTGGCCAACGCTCCCCACAACACAAAAACCCGCGCCCTCAAAAGGCGCGGGTTCCTCCTATACTGCTCTCCGCTCACGTTTAGCGCGGATTCGCTGGCGTGCATTCGACTGCAGCAAGTACAGTGCAGGCACGATAAACAGTGTGAGCAATGTGGAGAAGATCAATCCTGAGACGATCGCTATACCGAGCGGCTTAAATAATGTGCTGTTGCCTAGGGCAATCGGTAATAAGCCGGCAATCGATGTGAGCGAGGTTAAGACGATCGGGCGGAAGCGCTGCTCGGCCGCCATCATGACAGCTTCGCGGACATCCATACCATCTTTTCTTCGCTTCTCAATAAATTCAATCAAGACAATTCCATTCCGGACGACAATCCCGGCTAGACTGACGGCTCCCATCATCGACATAAAGCCGAGTCCGGTCTGGGTAAGGAATAAGCCTATCAATGCTCCGGCAATTGCTAAATACACCGTACTTAGAATCAGAATTGGCAATGTCAGCGAGTAGAATTGAATGGCAATAACAATTAAGATCAAGAATACAACGACGATAAAGATTTTGCCGATATCAATAAACACATCGGTACGGGCGGATGTTTCTCCGCCGATCGATAACGAGTATGCAGCGTTGTCTGCAGTGACTGCATCGAGCTCTGCACGGGCATCAGCTAAGATATCATCACTTGAACGATCACTTGGATACGCACGTACTGTAATGGTCGGAACCGTGTTTGCATGCGGGATGCGCGGCTCTGTCGTGACCTCATCGACTGTTACCAGTTCGCTGACAGCAAGTCGTTCACCAGTGATGCCTTCCACTGTAATCTCATCTAACACATCAACTGATAGAGCTCCTGCATTCGCATAGACCATGCGCATATCAATCAGCTCACCCGGCTGCTGCAGCTGACCAAGCGGCAGTCCTTCACCGACTAAACGCAGTGCTGTTGCTAGATCATCACTTGCGACTCCATTCTCTTCAAGTGCGTCGCGGTCTGGTGTGACTTGAATCGTTTCCACGTCTTCACCGACGTCATCATCAACGCTTGCAACCCCTTCTGTTGAAGCAAGGATTTCTTTCACTTCATCGGCCATCTCACGGAGTGTGTCGAACTCTTCTCCGCTCACTTCTATCACAATCGGTGCGCCGACTGGCGGACCGGATTCGATCATCGATACATTAATATTAGAGGCTTCAGGGAATGCGTCTGACATCGTTTCGTTCCACTCATTCATTGTCTCACGCGTCGAGAATTGCTCGCGGTCAATGAACACAAGGAAGTTCGCTGCATTTTCACCAGCTGCTCCGCCCCCTCCTGCTCCAAATAGGCGAGGGATATCTGTTCCGACATAGGTTGAAACCGAGCGGACATGATCAACATCATACAGCCAAGCTTCAATTTCTCTTGCTTGCTCTTCGGTAGCAGAAAGTCCTGTCCCCTCAGGCAATGTTACTTCAACAAACACTTCCTCGCGGTCCGTGTCTGGGAAGAACTCAAGCGGGATAAACGGAATCAACGCATATGCAGCTGTTCCAAGCAGGAACCCGGTGATTACAACTAAGAGCGGGCGCTTAGTGACGCCTCTCATCATTCGTCTTCCATAGAAGCCAGCAGCCTTATCAAATGTACCGCCTAAAAATCCGGCCGGCTTCCTCTCGCTTCTTGTAGTAGGCGAAGCCGTTTTTTCACGGATGGTTCGGTAAATCGGTATTAAGAATAATGCCACGAATGTCGAGGCAATCATCGTCGCGATTAACACGGCTGGCAGCGGGCGGATAAATCCACCGGCGCCTCCTGGAAGAAGCAGGAGCGGCATGAATGTGAACACCACGGTTAAGGTTGATGTCAGAACAGAGACCGCTACTTCCTTTGTTCCGTTAATTGCGGCTTCCATCGGCTTATCACCCATACGTAAGCGGCGTTCGATGTTCTCGTTAACCACAATTCCATCATCGACCAATATTCCCAAGGCAATAATAAAGGCAATCAAAGAGATTTGGTTTAAGTCAACGCCGATAAATGGCAGAACGATTGCCCCTAAGCTTAAGGAGACAGGAATCGCTAGAGCCACACTTAGCGCTGTTGAGACATTAAGCCCGAGTGAACAAACAATTAATACGGAGACAACGGCGATCGCAAATGAAATCGCAAGGTCACGGAAGAGTTCATTTACTAGGTCTGCCTGGGTGTACAATAAGGTCATTTCTACACCGCCTG
The DNA here is from genome assembly GCF_029094545.1 of Alkalihalophilus pseudofirmus. NCBI lineage: Bacteria > Bacillati > Bacillota > Bacilli > Caryophanales > Bacillaceae > Alkalihalophilus > Alkalihalophilus pseudofirmus. Next base: position 3,677,489 of record NZ_CP117835.1, read on the forward strand.
GCAGCTCCGCCTCCATCCGTTCTACAAAGCTATCAAGTTCCGTTTGAGCACTTGTTACACTCGCTCCTGATTTCAAGTAAAACGTAAGCGAAATCGCTTCTTCCCCTTCAAACGCGACTTGCTCTGTCAACGGTTTGAACGTTTCATTAATAGTGGCGACATCACCAAATTGGATCACGTCCCCTTCGGCATTAGCGCCTACAGGAAGCGTTTCAAGGTCAGAGAGATTGGTAAATGTCTCAAGTTCTACGCGGTAATTATAGTCATCAGTCTTCCACTCACCTGGCGGGACGGCACTGACCTCACCGTTTAAAACACCAATAAGCTGGTCGGTTGAAATATTCTCATCCGCGAGCGCCTCTGGGTCGACTTCTATTAGGATTTCTTTTTCAAGAGTCCCTTGTGTCTGCATTGAGACGATATCCGGAAGCTCATTTAATCTCGTATTCCAGCGGTCAAGCATCGCATCGACTTCCGGCACAAGATCAGGGTCATCGAATGTCAGCTGATAGGTTGCGAGTCCTTGGGTGGAAAGCTCATTATTGAACATCGGCGCATTCGCATCATCAGGAAACTCTGCAGAGGCATCGTTCACGCGCTGTCTTACTTCGTTCCACACTTGGTCAACATCAAGGCCTTCTTCAAGCTCTACTGTGACAAAGGAGAGCCCAGGACTTGAAACAGAGGTGAGTGAGGCAATCTCTTGCATTTGCGAGAGGTTCTCCTCAAGCAGGTCAGTCACATTTTGCTCCACCTGCTCACTAGAAGCACCTGGATATACCGTCATCACTTGGGCAATTGGCGGATTGAATTCTGGGATTTCACGCTTAGGCAGCTGCAGGAAGCTCAGCACCCCGACTAGTGTAAACATTAGAAAGAATAAGATCGTTATTTTGCGTTTTCGTATCAGCCAAGAGATCATCGGCTTTTCTCCTCTCACATTTCAAAGATCGTTATATTTTTGGACGAACATTGTACATTTGTTATACAAGATTGATTATACAAAGGGAATGTAAAAAGCACAAATGATATCCTCTGACAAAATATACAAAAAGAAGGTTCGAACAGTCGAACCTTCTTTCTTATCTTATGGATTCAAGAAATTAATTGTGTAATAAGGGGTCTCACCATTCCATGCAACCCCTACACCCGCTTGCTTAAATGTTGAACCTAATGTATTCGACCTGTGACCAGCAGAATTCCAAAGTGCTTCGTGTGCATAAATCGCATCACTATGAGAAAAAGCAAGGTTTTCTCCTGCTTGCGTATACTTTATTCCAGCACGGTCTAACCGGTCAAATGGGGTTTCATTTGCTTGATTAAAGTGGTTAAAGTATCTGTTTTTTGCCATATCCTCGCTATGAGCGCGTGCCACATTTGAAACGGAGTCATTCCAACTAAGTGCCCTCTCACCTTCTCGAACACGGACGGCATTTGTCAGCAAAAATAATTGACGTTCGTAATCGCTGCTTTTAGCTGCTGGATCAGCACCTACATAGCCTGCCTTCTCAAGCTCTGCTTCTTTTCTTACAATCTGTATAGCGGTTGCTTGATCACTGTGTTGTTTGTCGTAAAAGACGGTGACATAAGCGCCTTTGTGATCAAAGGTATCACGATTTGATCCGTCTATACGATAAACTTTCTCTCCTTTATTAATCGTTTGAAGAGGGGTCCCAAGCAGATTGCGTACTTGTTCTCTCGTATACGTTGACTGTTCGTTGTTACTGCCGATCATTGAGATATGATTAGTATAAAGTGCTGTCACTTCATTTTTATCAATTCCAATTTGCATATAGCGGTCATATTCATTGTGATACACATGCCATATAAATGAATAGCTGCTTTTAAGCTGCTCTAAAGCTCTGCCGTGCAGTGCTTCGACTTGATCTCTGGTATCCCCGAGCTGAACATTCCCGACCTCGAGCTTAATCTCTTGTGCTGATGGGGTAAGTTCATAGTTTGATTCAATATATACCGTTCTTGTCTCCTGATCCCACCTAACCATGGCACCTAGCGATTCTGACACAAATCGAAGCGGGACATAAGTGCGTTGCTGATGGACATACGGAGCGATAGCTAGAGTCTTATTTTCCCCATTAACAAGGGCTGTCTGTGATCCGATTGTTAGAAGGATTTCTGTGTCGTCTCTTGTGGCAGTCACGGTTCTTGTCGCTTGATCCCACGTAATTTCTGCTCCTAACTCTTCAAAAATAATCCGCATCGGAAGCATGGTTGTTCCTTTTTGCAGCTGTACCGGGGCATTCATATCTAATTGATGATCATTCATCATCACTTTAATTGGCTCATAAGCACCTGCAGTTGGATTATGTACCAGAAACACCATCACAATAAACAATAAAAACATAAGGACTCTCTTCATCACACACACTCCTTTCTCACTAATACGCACCAGCTAGTAATATATGATATCTATATTTCATGGTTTCCCATATTCGAAAAACATAAACTCAAATCTATGACAATCTCAAAAAGTTTAAAAAATAAATTGACGAATTTTTCCACTAGCTATACGCTACTATTATAGTAAACCGTTAAGAAGGGTGTGGATTCAATGTCCAAAAGGTCTATCTTTTTGTCCTTATTTTTAAGTTTGATAGTAGTTGTCTTAATTCCTTTTTCAAATGAAGTGAATGCCTCAAATATTGTGAACCCAAAGCAGGTTTATTCATTTGAACAAATGGAGAGAGACATTGTTCGATTAGCCGAAACCTACCCAGAAATCATTGAATATAAGGTGATTGGGGAAAGTGAGTACGGGAGGCCGATTTATGCGGTGAAGCTTGGGAACGGGGTCTCAACCTCATACATAAACGCATCTAACCATGCCAGAGAGTGGATTTCAACGAATCTCACAATGAGCATGATCGATCAATATGCCCAGGCCTATAGAGGGAATCGAAACATAGGTGCCTATCATGTTAAAGGAATTCTTGATCAGCATAGCTTTTGGTTTGTCCCGATGATGAATCCTGACGGAGTAACCCTTCAGCAGCGTGGATTATCAGCATTTCCTTCAAGTACTCATACTGCATTGATTACGATGAATAACGGAAGTCTTTCTTTTCAACGTTGGAAAGCTAATGCTCGCGGAATTGACCTAAACAGACAATTTAATGCGAATTGGAATAACTTAGCGAATGACCCAGGCCGGCCTAGCTGGTCTAACCATCGCGGAAGTGCTCCGCATACGGCAAAAGAAGTAAAAGCTGTGCTTTCCTTAACAGAAGAGATAAATCCAGAAATGGCTGTATCCTACCATAGCAGCGGAGAAATTCTATTCTGGAATTTCCATCAGTCAGGCGCTCAGCTTACTCGCGACCGCCAGCATGCTAGAGCGATTAGCAATATGACGGGCTACACCATGATGGGGGTCCCTTCTCGAACAGGCGGAGGCGGTTATACAGACTGGTTTATCCAAGAATATAAGCGTCCAGCCTTCACACCAGAGCTAGCACCTTATGTCGGCAACACCCATGTTCCTCTTTCGTATTTTGACCGCATTTGGAACCAAAACCGACAAGTTGGATTATATGTTGGTCTTAACAGCCACCGTGCATTTATGTCTAGATTTAATGCTAGTAAAGTTCCTGTAAGCCTTGAAGTAAACGGGAAAAACTTCGGTACCTCAGCAGGTGCCTTCACAGTACAAGGCAGAACATTAGTGCCTGTTCGAAGCATCTTCCAAGAACTTGGTGCAACCTTGCAGTGGGATCATGTGGAGCGCGTCGTGCGAGTCTACTCTGGGGATACGACCATTGTCATTCCTATTCACAAAAATGAAGCGATAGTAAATGGTCAAACAGTCTCCTTAGATGCTCCTGCTATGCTGCTTGACGGTCATACGTATGTGCCGCTTCGCTTTATTAGTGAAGCGATCGGAGCAACCGTTGAATGGAATCAGCAAACAAGACATATCCGTATTATCTCTGCAGAGGCCGTTCGAGCTCAGGCTGTGGAAGAGGAAGATTTAGAGATAATTGAAGAAAAGGAAATTGCCGAAGAACCACTTTCTGAAGAAGCAGAAGTAGAAACAGATGAAGAAATAGAAGAGGAGGAAACACACGAAGAACCTTCTGAAGATCAAGAAGAAGACATAGAAACACCAGAAGAAAAACAATCAGAAAAAGAGGAAGAATAATCACGGATCTCGAGACTCATAATCTTATAGTCTCGGGATTTTCTTTTTATAACCCTACAATTTCTACCTTTTTATGGTATAATTTAGTAGGTTTTTATACACATAGAATGTAGGAGGATATATCTGTGAACAGAATAAAATCAATGTTTCTCTTCTTGGCGCTCCTTGTTTTCCTGTTTCCAAGTCTAGAAGTTTCAGCCATAACCAACGCTAAAACGGTTTATATAACAGAGGAATCTTACGTTGTAGAACATCAAGATCAAGCCATGTTATTAAACGGCCCCCTCTTAACCTATCAACAAGTAAGCTACCTTCCGCTTCGCGGTGCGGCCAATCTTTTTAATCTCACATTAACGAATCAAGCAAATGGTATTCATTTAAACGGGGAGAATACTACCCCTGTCATTCAATCAATCCTAAGCAGTCCGCTTCCTAAAGAAACCGTGCGATCAAATGACCATATTCAATTCTCTCTTGCAATCGGCGGTCATTCCGGTGCTGTATTAGAGGGCGGTCACACGACACCAAGCTTTATGAAAAATGCTAATACTCCTCTTTACCCTGCAAGTACAGTCAAAGTAATGACAGCTTTATTGGCATTGGAAAAAGGAAATTTGAATGACCTTGTCATCGTCGGACCTGGTGCTGCGACGGTTCCATCAGACAGCTCAAAAGCTGGAGTCAACCCGGGGGACGTGATGACACTTGAGCAGCTGCTGCATGGATTGATGCTGCCATCTGGAAATGATGCAGCGGTTGCAATTGCTGAACATATTGCAGGCACCCACTGGCAGTTTGTTCAAATGATGAATCAGCGCGCACGTGAGATCGGTGCTCTTAACACTACATTTATGAATGCTCACGGCTACGATCACACCTCTCAAAAAACAACAGCTTCTGACCTTGCTAAGATTGGAGCGGAAGCCGCAAAGCATCCATTCTTCATGAAATTAGTAAGCACACCAACCTATGCTACGACGTACCGGAGCAGATCCGGAAGTCCGGTACACAAAGTGTGGAGAAATACAAACGATATGGTTCACCCCGCTTCCTCCTATAGACATCCGTTAGTAACAGGAGGAAAGACAGGATATACGAGTATTTCCAGGCATAATTTAATCTCTTTTGCTGAGTTTGAAGGTTCTACGTTTACGACCGTTATTCTTCGCGGTGATCGCACGCAAAGATATAGAGATACAGCTGGTCTTGTTAACCGTGCTACACAGTTAAGAGGTCAGTTCGATCGGGCAAACAAGAAACAAGCCTATATCCAGCCAGTCACACAGCCTATTTTTGTAAATGGTCAAGAAATAGCAGCGAAACACACTCTGCTGCATAATGGCACAACTTATATTTCTGTAGATGATATGCGCACCATTTCAAGAGCCATATCGACTGTTCACCTTACAGCTGAGCAACGTATTCAAGCTGCTGTGAGCGGAAATTTGCTAACTTTTGACCGGGTAGACCCTACGATTACATCTGGGAGAATGCTAGTCCCAATCCGTCCAATCTTTGAACACCTTGGTCTCGAGCTCGATTGGAATCAAGCAACAAGAACAGCAGTCGGTAAGAGCGGTGACACAACAATCGCCCTTCGCATAAACGAAAAGACCGCACAAGTGAATGGAGTAAATCATACCCTAGATGTTCCAGCAACTGTTGTAAACGGCCGTACTGTCGTTCCTGTCCGCTTTGTTACAGAAGCTACCGGCCAAACCATCGACTGGGGACGCGCCCGTGTGATTACTTTAGATTAATAGGAACTTCACCAGAAGCCTTGCGTCATGATACGCAGGGCTTCTCTTTTATATAGTGAGCCCCGCCTATTCCTCCTCTAAAACTTGTTGAATGTTAATAAATTTTGTCAAAGTTCCGCTGATAGCACAGTAAAGTGGACATACATATGGTATGGTATGATAGACATTGAATTTATAAATGGAAGTGAGAATATGGCTATTCAGAAGAAAGCACCCATTTTCGAATTAAACGTTGTTCGAGGACTTGCTATTCTTGCTGTACTCATCGTACACTCAACGTCTGTTACAGTGGGTACACTAGATACATCAAGCACATCTTTTTTTGCTTATAATGCAGCCAACACGTTTTTTAGAATTGGTACAACCACCTTTATTTTACTAAGCAGTTTTGTTTTATTTTATAGTTATTATCATCGTGAATTAACAGGGAACCTGGTTAAGAACTTCTATAAGCGGAGGCTTCTCTATATTTTAGTCCCTTATTTCGTTTTTTCCCTGATTTATGTAACCGTGACTTCTCAATTTTTCGAGACGTACGGCGGGTTTAATGAGTTCATTTCAGACTTCGGAAATAAACTAATGATGGGCAGTGCCTACCCACATCTATATTTTGTGTTTATCAGCATTCAATTTTATTTGCTGTTTCCAATCTTTTTATGGCTTCTAAAACGCTACCCAGGATTAGTGAAGCACCTGATTTGGATTGGATTTGTCATTCAATTTTCGTATTCATTATATAATCATTTTGTTATTAAATATCCGAATGTCGGCAGCATTTCCCTATCGTATATGTCACACTACCTAGCTGGGGCATTTATTGGAATTTATTACGAATCTATTAAAGCCTGGTTTGCTAAAGCAAAGTCAGTCTTCAGCAGACAGAGTATGGTAATCGCAGGGATTTTCGGCATATGGGCATTAGCTGTGAGCGGGCATATTTATCTCTATTACTCACTTCGTGCATACGGAGTCTCTTATGATTCGAAACTATTCCATCTTTTTTGGAGCTTCCATACCTTCTTCAGTGCCCTGATTTTAATTTTGATTGGTCACTGGATCTATAAGCACGGGAAGCCTTGGCTGATTAACACGTTAACTCAGCTAGGAATCTATTCATTTGGAATTTATTTAATTCATCCGCTCTTCCTCTTGTTCTATAGAAAATATGTTTATTTTGGCAATGAAATGATGCAGTATCATTTATGGATACTAAGCTGCTTCCTCGTTGCATTGCTAGGATCGCTGCTTGTTGTCTACCCTGTCTTAAACTGGGTCAAAAGCGGCTGGATTCTATTTGGAGCAAGACCAAAAGGTGTACAAGCTAAACCACGTGAGAAGAGTCATTAATACGTAATCGAAGCGCTAATCTAACGGAGGTAATATGCAATACTTCAAGCGGTATTAAAGAAGTTACTAAAAAAAGTCCCTCCCTACACTAGTTGTTGATTTCCGCTGCAGGCACACGCTTTCCGCGGGCGGTCCGGAAGCCTCCTCGTCGTTGCACTTCTTCGGGGTCTTCCCTGGCCACGCACACCCCGCAGGAGTCGGTGCCTTCCGCTCCAATCAACGGAGCGTGAATAAGGTTGAGTTCTTCCATACTAAAAAGGCCCTTATCAAGCACTTTTCTTAATTGAAGAGTACATGATAAGGGCCATATTTATTTGAACTGAGCCAAACATAAAATAACTCGTCTATATAATTTCTATACAAAACATACCTTAGCGGATGAAATATGCGAAGACTCCTATGGGAACTAAAGCAAAGCTGAGACCCCACAGGGCACAAGCCCGAGGAGGCTCAGCAGCTTCCCATGGAAAGCGAAGTATATTTCAGGAGCGGCAACTTTCCTCTAACATATGTTATTTTCAAGCTGTTTTCGTATTTTCTTTTTTGATACTAGTATGTTATAAATCCATTCCTTGTATCTACTGCCACATAGTGCGTTTCACCGTTGTTTAACGTCACTTGGTAGTCATGCATTTCATAGTTATAAGGTTCAGGCGTAGTGATATTAACCAGCTGTGTATGAATGGCAGGAGAAGTGTAATAGCTCGCTGCAAATTCCCGCACCACAGCTCTTGTTTCCACTTGAGTTAATGCAAACCCTGCCCCCTCTACTGCTGTTAGATTAGATTGATGGATTCTATACTTACCATCATCAGGTCTCAAATCAACCGTGAAAAATTTCGGGTCATGAAGTTCATTACCAATAATGATCGTTTCCACCCGCACACTATTTACACTAAAGGCTTCCGCTTTGGCACGTACATTAAATCCGTTTGTATCGCCGTATAACATTTCATCACAGTTCGAACACATCTCCTGATAGTGTCGATACAAATGACCAAATGCATAGCTTGTGGTAGCATAATCAGCAATTACAGGGCGAACCACAGAGTACTGAGCACGAGGCGGCCCATGTAACTCAGGACTGCGGAAAATCTCTTCAAGCTTCTCTACATTTGTTTTTGCCACGCGAATAATGGATTCCTCAATAATAGAATCTGCATCAATTTTATAATCCTCATTAATCGCTCTTGCAAGAGATGCTGAGAATTCCGCTCTTGTCATCGGCTGGCTTGGTAAGAATTGAGCCTCTGTATTACCTGCCATCACACCGTTTTTGGCAATAGCCCTTACAGAAGGTGCTGCCCAGTGATTTCGCTCTACATCTGCAAATTGGAATTCATTTTGTCCAGTTAATTTGAATGCACCAGCAATCACCCGTGCCATCTCTGCTCTCGTGATCGATCTCGTTGGATGAAAAGCTTCACCATCAGCAAACACACCGCGGTCAGTAAGAACACTGATTGCATGGTAACCAAAAGTAGTTTCATCAACATCATTGTAGGATGGCTGCGTGGCTGCTTCTCCTCCCAAATTCAACGCACGGACAAGCATGACCGCTACTTGAGCTCTGGTTACTGGGGCTTGTGGGGAGAAATTCCCGCCGCCAGTCCCGGCAACAATTCCTTCTTCAGCTAAAAAACCAATTTCTTCTATTCCCCAATGGTGTTCGGGAACATCATTAAACGGTGATTGAGCTTGTACGGTGAATGGCACCAGCAATAAAATGAATAGTACAACAAAGCCTGTTTTTACTTTCACATCATTTCCTCCTTATGTATCCTATACTTCCATTATTAGATAACAAGCTCAAACCTTCAATTACTTTCCTTCCATTTCCCTCCCAATCGTTATAAACAGTACCTTTTCACTAGTTTTCTAGATCTAGTAAATCTATCTAGTTTGATGTTAAATTAGTATTTTCCTACAAAATAGACTGATTTTGATAAAATCTCAAAAAATATGTATCTTGTCCGAACATCTTGTGATAACCTTTTTAGTGTATGCGTTACCTTACTTCGACTTTATTTGAGAATATCGTTCTACTATTCTTCAAATAAGGATCACTAATCAAGGGGGAATCACTTTGACTCATTCGAAAACACGTGCAAGTCGCTTAATGATGCTAACGCTTTCATTATTGCTTGCTCTATCAACTGTCCTTCCTTTTATCGGGACGAAAACTGTTGCAGCTGAGAGTAACACTCATAAGCTGGCAATTATGGGTACAACAGATATCCATGCCCACATGATGCCTTATGATTACATGGCAGATGCGGTAAATGAAACGATTGGTTTATCGAAAGTGTACAGTGCAGTAGAAGAAATGAGAGCAAAATACCCGAACTCAATCTTAGTTGATAATGGAGATATTGTTCAGGGTAGTATTTTAGGAGATCTTGAAGCAACAGTAGATCCGCAAGAAAATAATATTATTGTAGACGTTATGAACTATATGGAATATGATGCTGCGGCAGTTGGAAACCACGAGTATAACTTTGGCTTGGAATTCCTTGATGATATAGCTGCTCAATCAGACTTCCCTTGGTTAAGCGCCAATACGTATAACAAGAATGATGATACACACCGTTATGAGCCATATACAATGGTCGAGCAAACGATTGACGGCAATGACATCACGATCGGTATCATCGGATTTGTTCCTCCTCAAGTCATGACTTGGGATCGCGTTCACCTTGATGGGAACGTTTATGTAAATGAGATTGTAGATTCGGCAAAGAAATACATTCCGCAAATGAAAGAAGAAGGTGCGGATGTGATCGTTGTTGCAGCTCACTCTGGTTTTGATACAAACGAAACTGCTAGTGAGAATGCTTCATACCAGCTTAGTAAAGTTGAAGGTGTTGATGCGTTAATCACAGGGCATCAGCATTATGTATTCCCAAATGACAAAGACCGTTATGCAAATCTTCCTGGTGCTGACCTTGAAAATGGAACATTAAACGGTACTCCAACGGTTATGCCTGGAGCTTGGGGTTCACACCTTGGATTAATTGAGCTTGACCTTTCGTTTGATAACGGCGAATGGACAGTAGAAAACGGGACGGCAACAGCTGTAGCTACTGCTGACTATGAGTCTTCAAAAGCAATCGAAGACATCGTTATGGAGCGTCATGAACAAACAATTGAGTATGTAAACAGTCCAGTAGGTTCTACTGACAGAGAATTAAACACATTCTTTGCTCGTATTTTTGATAATGAGGTTGTTCAATTAGTAAATGATGCTCAGCTAGAGTTTGCTGAAGATCACTTTGCTGGTACTGAATTTGCAGACCTTCCGCTATTATCTGCAGCAGCGCCATTCCGTGCAGGACGCGGCGGACTAGATTATTACACAGATGTTCGTGAAAATATCGCGATTAAAGATGTAGCTGATATTTACATTTACCCGAACACAGTACACGTTGTAAAAGTTGACGGTACTGACCTTGAGGCTTGGTTAGAAGAATCAGCTCGTGCTTTCTTCCAAATTGACCCTTCTAAACCAGAAGCACAAGAATTAACAGATCTTGACTTCCGTGAATACAACTTCGATACAATCGAGGGCGTGGAGTACATGATTGATGTAACAAAACCTGAAGGCGAGCGTATTGTTGATTTAACATACAACGGCGAGCCTGTTGATCCAGACCAAGATTACCTAGTTATTACTAACAACTACCGTGCTGGCGGCGGCGGTGACCACGTTGATGGTGCCGAGATCGTTTATGCTGGTACTGAAGAAAACCGTGAGATTATCATTGATTACATCCGTGAACGTGGTGAGATCTCTGTTGAAGTAACAAACAACTGGTCAATTGCTCCATTTGAAGCAGAAGGCCCAATTACAATCCGCACAGCAGCTGAAGCACCTGCTTATGCTGAGCGTTCAGAAGTACAAGGCGTTACTTTCTTAGAAACAAATGCTCAAGGCTGGTCAGTATTTGAATTCCACCCAGCAGCACCTGAAGAAACAGAACCTCCAGCTGAGCCTGTATTTACAGATATCAATGAGGAAACTCGTGGATACGAGGAAATGATGGCTCTTTATGAGGCTGGTATTATCTCTGGTTATCCAAATAACACATTTGGTCCTAATCTTCCGATCACTCGTGCTGAAGCAGCTTCTATGCTGACTCGTGCGAAAGAACTTGATGTAGCAAACGCTCCTTCTGCAGGCTATCGTGATGTTCGCACAGAATCTGTATTCTATCCGTTCATTAACGCTGCAACAGAAGCAGGTATTTTCAGCGGAATCGGTAACTCTCAATTCTTACCGAATAACCTAATTACTCGCGGTGAAACAGCAGCAGTACTTGTTCGTGCATTCGAGCTAACTGGTTCAGTAGATCCGAAAGTAACTGACATTGAAGATTCGATCTTCAAAAACGACATCAAGACTCTTTATGCAAATGAAATTACATCTGGTACAAGTGCTACAACGTTCGGTACGACACAAAATGTGACACGCCGTGACTTTGCGATTCTTGTTTATAACTCTATGAATAAGTAAACTAAAAGCCCCCAGCAATTGGGGGCTTTTCTTAATGGATAAATTGTTCGTTATGGATGCGCGGTCTTCCTACCGAATAATACGTCACACCAGCCCGCTTCGCATCTTCAAGCGAATAACAATTCCTGCCGTCAAATACAACCGCCTGCTCCATTAAAAAACTGTACACTTCAATCGGTGTTTCTTTTATTTCATTCCATTCTGTCACAATCAAACAACCATCCGCCTTCTCAATCGCTTCTTCAACTGAGTACGCATAACAGATTCTCTCACCCAGCACTTTCTTTGCATTTGAAATAGCTGCTGGGTCATATGCAACGATGTCTGCCCCGCACTCAATTAATACTTCAATCAGTTTAAGAGAAGGGGCTTCACGAATGTCATCAGTGTTTGGTTTAAAGGAAAGTCCTAATACGGCAATTCTTAACCCTCTCATATCTGGGTAATGATCCTTCATCCACTTCAAAATGCGATGTCTTTGAAGATCATTGATATCAATGACAGCCTTCATTAATTGAAAATCATGCTCTACTTCCTTCGCTATCTGAACAAGGGCTTTTGTATCTTTCGGAAAACATGATCCACCGTATCCTGCACCTGCTTTTAGAAAGGAATGACCAATTCGTGTGTCCACTCCCATTCCCCAAGCCACATCCTCCACATTTGCACCTAGTTCATCACAAAGAGCGGCCATCTCATTAATAAAGCTTATTTTTGTTGCAAGAAACGCATTTGAGGCATATTTGATTAGCTCTGCACTGCGGCGGTCGGTGTGAAATACAGGTCTTGCTAAAGGGGCATACACCTCTTGAAGGAGCTCACCCGCTGTCTTATCCTCTGAGCCGATGACGATTCGTTCTGCTTGAAAAGTATCATACAGTGCCTGCCCCTCCCTCAAAAATTCAGGATTAGAGACGACCGAAATTGGATAGAGGGTATGTTCAGTGATCAAGTGTTCCATCAGATCATTTGTCCCTACAGGCACCGTACTTTTGATCACAATAGTTGCCGGTCCGCTTAGATATTCAGCAACAGTTAAGCATGCTTCTCTTAAATAACTGAGATCTGCTGAACCATCCGCAAGCTCAGGCGTTCCTACGGCAATAAACACAAGCTCTGCCCCGCTTAAAGCGGCCGCAGGATCTGTAGTAAATTCAAGACTTTCTGTTCTCAAGTGATGAGCAAGATACCCTTCTAACCCCGCCTCATAAATAGGAGAAATCCCAGAGCACATCAGCTCAACTTTCTCAGCATCCTTATCTAAACAGACGACATGATGACCGATCTCTGCTAATGCTACACCCGTCACAAGCCCGACATAACCCGTTCCAACCACGGTGATCTTTTTCATTTTGGAAGGCCCTCCCTAATAATCGATTCCATATAGGCTAGTAACTCTTCACGCAACTCCTCACGCTCTAAGGCAAAATCAATCGTTGCTTTTAAATAACCGGCCTTATCCCCGACATCATAACGCTTGCCGCTGAACTCATAGGCGAGGACGGTCTGTTCCTTATTCATTTGTCTTATCGCATCTGTCAGCTGAATCTCCCCGCCAGCACCAGGTGTAACCCGCTCTAAAATCGGGAAAATTTCAGGACGTAAAATGTAGCGGCCTTGAATCGCATAACGCGAAGGCGCCTCCTCGACAGTTGGCTTCTCAATCAAATCATGAAGAGCCATCAGCCTCGGCTCAAGAGCTGTGCCGGTCGGCTCAATGATCCCGTATTTCGATACCTCTTCGTAAGCCACCTTCTGCACCCCGACAATCGAGCAAGGATGCCGCTCGTAAATGTCCATTAATTGACTAAGACACGGAGGTTCGCCGCGCACGACATCATCACCGAGCAAGACAGCAAATGGTTCGTCTCCAATAAAGCGGCTCGCACACAGGATCGCATGCCCCAGCCCAAGTGGTTCTTTTTGTCGTATGTAATGGATGTTTGCAAGATTCGAGATAGAACTCATTTCTTCCAGCACATCCCACTTTTCCCGCTTCGCTAATGTTTCTTCTAATTCATAGGACTTATCAAAGTGATCTTCAATCGCCCGCTTTCCCCGTCCGCTTACAATGATAATATCCTCAATTCCTGAAGCGACTGCCTCTTCGACAATAAATTGGATCGTCGGCTTATCAACAATGGGAAGCATTTCTTTTGGCTGCGCTTTTGTCGCTGGCAAAAATCGTGTACCTAGACCTGCTGCTGGAATAATAGCTTTACGAACATTCATTGGTACGCCCCCTGATCAAGATGAGTTAGTGAAACAAGTCCTTACCCTTTGATTATAGCAACTAAGACTTGTGACATTCATTGAGATTTTGTAAAGGGGGTCAGACATCTGATGCCACAGCAAGTCACTTGGCTGAATCGGCGCAATTATCAGCTTAACAAATACAATTAACTGTACCTTTGACGCATATCCGGTTTGAATAGACGCAATTAGATGAGAGGGGCGCAATTGTGCTCTCAATAGACGCAATTCCGCATAACAGGAGCGCAATTATCTTCTGAACCGACGCATAAACTTCTCGAAATCATACAATTAATATCCAGTAAAAACCTTGAATCTACTAGAAAATAATGGATTAGCAGAATCTCTGACATATTTCTATACTTTCTCTACTTATTTCTATATAATTTTACATGTATCCGCTTTCTACCAAGTGGAAAATAGATTTCTAGGAGGAATATGATGAACGGAAAATGGTTGAAAAGCATGCTGGCAACTCTATTAATATTAGCTTCTTGCTTCTCTTTCAGCGGACTTGCTCTTGCTGATGATTCTGACTCAGTGACGCTTGACATTGTGCATACAAATGATATGCATGCAAAGATTGCTAACTTCGGTAAGATTAGCGCGTACATAGACGAGAAGCGCGCTGAGTCTAGTAATTTCTTATACTTAGATGCAGGTGATATTTTCAGCGGCAACCCTGTTGTTGACCTGCAAGACGGTGAGCCGATTATTGCTCTCTTAAATGAAATGGGCCTTGATGCGATGGCTATCGGAAACCACGAATTTGATTACGGTCAAGAGGCGTTTCAAGAGCGTGTAGAACAATCAAACTTCCCTTGGTTAAGTGCCAACACAGAAGTGGTTGATGAAACAATTGCAATTGAGCAGCCTGAGCCTTATGAAATTTTCGAACTTGAAGATGTGACAGTAGGTGTTCTAGGTTTAACTCAGACACCTCCAGCAACTGCACCTGCAGGGATTGTCGGACTTGATTTCCATGATCCAGTAGCAACAGCCCTACAATATGAGTATGTTGCAGATGAAGTTGACGTATTTGTAGCTTTAACACATATCGGCTATAACGAAGATCAACGCTTAGCTAAAGAAGTTGACTTTTTCGATGTCATTATCGGCGGCCACTCTCATACAACACTTGAAGAGCCGGTTGTTGTTAATGGAACGTCGATCGCTCAAACAGGCGGCGACGCAAATAATATTGGAAACCTAGAGATTACGTATAACAAACAAACAGATGAAGTAACAGTAACTGGCGGATTGCAAAAAGTATCAGAGCTTGAAGCAGTAAACGCTGAAGTTGATGCAATGGTTAAAGCGTATGAAGCGGAAGCAGAAGAACTTCTAGGTGAAGTCATCGGTCACACAACAACTGGTTTAACACGTGATGGTCGTTACCAAGGCGATGCACCTCTAGGTAACTTCTGGATGGATTCAATCCTGCACAGCGTTCCTAGTGCTGACATCTCTTTAACTAACGGCGGGGGCATCCGTGCAAGCATTGAACCAGGTGATATTACTGCTGGTGACATCTACACAGTTGAGCCGTTTGGCAACATTATTACGATAAAAGAAATGACCGGAGCAGCTCTAAAAGATGTCATTGAATACTCTTACAGCTGGCGAGACACAAATCAAATTGACCTCCAGACTGCAGGTCTTAACTACACGATTTATGTAGATGAAGATAATGAATTTGTTGATGCAGAACTATTCGTTGACGGCGAGCCAATTGACCCCGCTGCAACATATACTGTAGCTTTAAATAACTTCATCGCAACAGGCGGTGACGGTTATAACTTTGAAGGTGAAATGATCCAAGAGGACGCTGGATATGTGACAAATGCGATGATCGCTTACGCTCGTCACTTAATGGAGACAGAAGGCGTTATTGATTATGAGGTAGAAGGACGTATTCAAGTGAAATCAGCTGACGAGCTTCCTGGTACACCTGAAGAGCCAGCTCCATCATTCTCTGATGTTCCAGAGAGCCATTGGGCATTTGATTATATCGAGAGCCTAACTGCTAAAGAAGTGATCTTCGGCTACCCAGATGGAACATTCAAGCCAAGCAGCAATATTACACGTGCACACTTTACGGCACTTCTTGTTCGTGCACTTGATCTAGACGCTGGTGAGGCGGCTGAAAATCCATTTACAGATGTAACAGAAGCTCAATCAGCTGATGTGCTGGCTGCTTATGAAGCTGGAATTGTAAGTGGTATTACGGAAACAACATTTGCTCCGAACGCTTTAATTACCCGTGAGCAAATGGTTACAATGTTAATGCGTGCTTATGAGTATGAGACGGATACAACAATTGATGTAGAAGCAGACTTAAGCTTTGAAGATGCTTCATCAATCAGCCCATACGCTCAAGCTTATGTTCAATATGCAACCGATCTTGGTATCATCTCTGGTACTGCAGATGGAAAACTATTCGAACCTAAAGGTGCAGCAACTCGTGCACAAGCAGCAACTGTTCTTTACTTCTATGGTGAGCTGAACGAATAATTATAAAACGACTCCTCAATTGTGAACTATACCCCGAATAAGGGCACTTTTTAATCAGTGTCCATTATTCTTGGTATTGTTCATTCAATTGACAGGAGTCGTTTTCTTTATGATCAATCATTTCCCCGGAAATCGAATTTTGTCACATCCTCCCCCCCAGGGCTTGTACATCAATTTATCTCACAATGGTTATCCTAGAATGTAACTATCTGTCCACCATCTAAAAATAGGACCTTATCATTATTAGCATCACCCAAAACATCTACTTTTTTCCTATATTAATACCAAGTTTTATGGTAGTATAGACATTGACATAATATACCATGATAGGAGATTAGTATGCCGAACTTTAAGCGCGTTTTTATTATTACTTTGTTAATGTCCCTGCTTTCTACGACCTTTCTGCCTTATATGAATCAAAATGCATCTGCTGCAAATCTGATTCCTACAGGCCTTTATAGTAAAGATTTATCCATTATTATTGATGGAGAATCATTCGCAACCACTGATCCTGTTTTAATATCAAACGGGATGACCTTACTTCCGATGCGTGCCATTTTTGAAGCATTAGATGCCCAAGTGCTGTGGAATAAAGAACATCAACGGGCGACAGCGATACGTGAAGGGAAAACGATTGAACTCATCATTAATCAAGAGACAGCTACAGTGAATAATGAGAGGTTTCCGCTCGTAGCCCCATCAATCATGCACAAAAACCGTACCTATGTACCGCTGCGCTTTGTCAGTGAACAATTTGGTGGTCTCGTATCGTACAGTCACGAGGCTCAAACGGTAACCATCCGTACACCTAAAGAAAAGGAGAAAGAGAATGTCGTAACAAAGCCTTTTACTCTTCATCTTAACAATCAACGCTTGAATATGGATCAGCCGCCAATCATCCGAAATGGCCGTACCTATATTCCAGCAAAGTATTTTACAAACCACATCGAGCAGTCGATGGAACAATGGATCAGCCCGACTGTAATGGATTTACAAATTCAAGGGCTCGTTTTCACTTTTGAAAGCGGTAAACCTAATATCCTTGTCAATCAAGAGCCGACAGATTCAACCGATACTCCATTTATGATCGGAAATGATATGTATGTGCCCGTTCATTTTATTGTTAATGCTTTAGGAGGCAGCTTACGTTTCCGTTCTGAAACAAATGAGATTTACATTTACTTAAACCAATTCATGTTTTTCAGTGACTTCCTGCCAAAGCAAGAAGGACCTCTAGGGGTCCCAGCTCTTATACCTGAGGCAGCAGCAACCGGAAACCGGCAATTGTTGATTAGCGACAACCCAGAAACATTACGTCCTAATGTCGTTCCAAAATCCTCGGTTACACTATCAGAGCATGTGGTTACTTCAGAACAAGCTCGAACAGATCACCGCGTCTTTGGATGGCATGTAAATGAGTTAGGGAAAATTGTACACTTAGGAATTACAATTGAAAATACAGGCCAGTCTGCGATCACCCTTCCAGCTTCAACTGGTTACACTAAAAAGAGTAATAATACATGGGTCAACTACGATGTCGGTCTTCCTATTGCCGATGCTGTGTTGCATAACAGACTTCAGCAAAAGACAAGCCAAGGCACGACCGTTAATCCAGGTAAGACAGCCTTAATCGATTCATTCACCCTGCACCCAGACTATATTATCGGCTTCTTAAATGATCTAACAGTAGAAGGGACGAATGCTTCCTATACAATTCGTACCGTGTTAAGCGAGGAAGCTGGTGCATTAACAGCTATTCATGACCAGCCGCTTCCTATTAACGAGAGAGCTGCTCATCCGAGAGGAGCTTGGCCTCATTCAACGATTGAAGCGACATTCCCTGTTTATTCTGCCGGCTCTGCTAAAACAGGCTACAGTATCTCTAATCGCCAAACAGATCATTTATTGACGGCCGACAATTCTTTTTCAAAAACGAACGGATCAGTAGGCAACCCTGGTCACTTCGGGATGACTTATAAAGTAAATGTACCGATCGTAAACGATACTGGCACTGCTCAAGTGGTACGCATGAAAGCGACTGGGCGAGGTGGCTTATACAGCGGAGCAATTAAAATCAATGGAGACATCCATCTTATCCCTACTATTAAAGCAGCTCAAGAATATGTAGATTTAATTGATTATGTTGTGATGCCTGGTGAAGATTTAATTGAAATTGAAGTAATGCATGCAGGCGGAGCTTCCTTGCCTCTTGCCCTTTATATCGAAACAATCCAATAGTAGTAAGAAAGACGAATGAAGGAAGTATGCCTTTGTTCGTCTTTTTTGACATTTTCCAATATTGGTAGATAGTCTACTTGATTTCCTGTAGTATACAACGTGGAGGGGATTCACATGAAAAAACAATTGATATCAATCGCTGCAGCAGCAATGCTTTTTAGCCTCGTACCTATGACACAAGCCGCCGAGCCAGCCTTTTCAGATATTGAACAATCATATTCTAAAAAAGAGATCCAAGCATTAGTTGAGGCTGATATAATTGCTGGATATCCAGACGGAACATTCGGACCGAAAAAAGAAATTACACGGGCAGAGTTTGCAAGAATGCTTGCTCATGTACTTGACTTGCCTGCAAATGAACCTGCCTCAAACACTTTTAATGACGTTCCTGTATGGGCTGCCCCAGAAATTGGCGCACTCGTTGAAGCGGGTGTCGTTTATGGTCTGTCGGAGAAGACATTTGGCTCAAATGAACATATTACACGCGAAGATATGATGACGATGATTATTCGTGGTATAGGATATGATGACTTTGCAACATTCTTAAGCCAGCATTCGGGGTTTAAGGACTTCAATCAAATTTCTGAATATGCCTATAATCAAGTTGGACTTGCCTCAAGCATCCGCTTAGCAAGAGGAACAGAAAAAGGCTACTTCCTTCCAGACGAATCAGCTGAGCGGCAAGCAGCCGTTCGTTGGATCTATGAAATCATGTTTGAAGCCAAACAATATGAACGAAACTTAGTTGAGCTATTAATCCCACGCGTTTATGGCGGAGGAAATATAGTAGATATTATTTGGCACGAGAACGATAAAGTAGAAATACAGTTGTTTGAACAGCCAACCCGCGTTGTAGAACTCGATGAGCTATTAGAAGAGCTTCACGGAACATTGCAGTACTTCTATTTATCAAGACAATACGGCCACGATTGGATTGAATATTCCAGTGAAGAAAAGAAGGAATATGTAGGTAAGATGGTCGCATTTTGGGAAGCGGATTACAGCTTCTTCCGTGTAACAGATAATAACGAAGTTCTGGTACCCCCATTAGTGACTCATCTTAACTCCTTCTTTAATGAAGATAATCTTTACTATTCAATCGGCGAAAAGCTTGAGAACTATGCATTAGAGAACGGATATATTGTACGAACAGAATAAGTTTATGTGATAGAGCTGTCCTGAAGTTGGGCAGCTTTTTGTTGTAGCTCATTGGTGAATGGGCTTGAGGAGTGGCGCAATTATCGGCTGAAGTTATACAATTCCTCTGAACATTGACGCATATCTTATATGAACCGGCGCATTAACAGGAGATAGGCGCAATTTCGGCCCCAACTGACGCAATTGCAAACTTGATGTGCGCAATCCTTCCTATGACAGACGCATATACGTTCTGAACTGACGCAATTCCCAGGCCCACGTTGCTTCGCCCGATTATGCATCCAATTCCCCCCGATCCCACTCATTCTCATCCGCCACCAAACAAAAAAAGGCAACGATTTCCACAGATCGTTGCCTTTTCTTTCTATTATATTAATGAATACGCTTTGCGCCTAAGTAACGTGAGCTCCAGTAGCTGTTGCTCATGCTTGTAACTGTTACCCCAGTAGATGAACCACTGTGGATGAACTGGTTGTTTCCAATGTAGATTCCGTTGTGAGATGGGCCGCTGTTCACTGTTGCGAAGAAGACAATATCTCCAACACTTGGTGCTGCCACTGTTGTGCCTGAGTTCCATTGCTGTAAGGCTGTACGTGGTACAGATATGCCTACATCACTGAATACACGTTGGATAAACCCACTGCAATCAAATCCAGCTGTTGTTGTACCGCCGTAACGATAAGGGGTTCCAATGTAGCGATTTGCACTTGAGATAATACTTGAACCGATTGAGCTGTTGCTTGAAGACGCGCTTACTGTCTCAGATGCAGTACTTGCTGCTGCTGCGTTTGATCCGTGTAGTCTTGATAATGTTTGCGGGCCGGCTACACCATCTACTTGAAGCTTGTTCACCGCTTGGAAACGACGTACTGACTCAGTCGTTACTGTGCCGTAATAGCCTGTTGAGTTTGAGTTAAAGTAACCTAGCTGACGAAGGCGGTCTTGTAATCTAGTAACCTCTGCACTGCGTGTTCCTTGACGTAAAGTAGTAGATGTTGCCGCTTGTGTCGTTGAACCTGATACTGCTTGTCCTAAAGCTGAGAATGTCTGTGGACCAGCGATCCCGTCTACGCTTAATCCTCTCGCACTTTGGAAGCTGCGAACCGCACGCTCTGTTAATGGACCGAATACCCCGTCTACTGCTGAGCTGAAGTGTCCGTGATTACGAAGCTGCTGCTGAAGGTTTGTTACAGCTGCCCCTCTTGCACCAGTACGTAAAGTAGCTGAACTTGTATTTGAACTAGATGCTGCCACCACTGTGCTCCCGTTTGCTTTAAGTGCTGCAAATGTTTGCGGGCCAGCAATTCCGTCTACTTTTAATCCGTTTGATGCTTGGAATTTTCGAACAGCATCCGCTGTAATAGAACCGTAGTAACCTGTTGCACGGTCGAATGTGAAATAGCCTTTAGATTTTAGTGCTTCTTGAAGCTCTGTTACGTCCGTGTGATTCATGCCAACACGTAAAGTTTGATCTCCGAGTGCTGCATCTGCCATTTGCGGGGCAGCAAAAAATAATCCTGCAGCCACTACCGATGTCACTAATACTTTTTTCATCTTTCCCGTTCCTCCTAAATATGTAGATCGTTATATTTACTTTCATTTACAGTCATTTTTACATACTCATTGCACATCTCTATAGATTAATAGAGTCTATTTGAGATTTCGCTTTCTTATAGTACCAAAAAACTTCGCGATTCGACGAAATGTTACACAACTGTAATGAAAGATAGGACCAGAATCATAGAATATAGGTGAAAATAACTAGATGTGTACATAAAAAAAGAGCAGCATTAAGCTGCTCTCGTTTCATACATTATCTAATAATCGTTTCAATAGTAGATCCAATCACATGAATATCCGGATCTGCATGGTTACTAAGAAGAACAATAACGTATTTGCGTCCTTCATTTCGTTTGATATGACTAGTAAATCCAACCGTTGACCCTGTCAGCTGTGTTACTCTTCCTGTATTGAGAGGATAAACCTGCCAGCCATATCCCCAGTTCCCAGAGTGAGCAGTCAACATGGAGTGCATCGTAGACCGCTCCATCAGCTCATTGTTGTACAACGCTTGATCTAATCGATATAAGTCTTTAGCGGAAGAATACAACGAACCCGATGCCCCACGTAACGTGAAATCACGATTTACTGGAACAAGTCTTCCGTTTTCATAGCTGTATCCTTTTGCTCTTATGCCAGCCGAACTTGAATTAATATCATAACCTGAGTTATCCATCCCAAGTTTGTTGAAAACTCTTTGGTTCATGTAATCTGCAAACGTTAAACCAGACGCTTTCTCAATAAGTTCACCTAATAATAGGTATCCAACATTACTGTATCGTTGGTTGGTTCCTGGTGTATAAATTAACTCAATCTGGGCAAAATCACGATCCTTCTCCCAAGGCAGCCCTGCAGTATGCGTGAGAAGCTGGTGGATTGTGATCTTATCAGCATACGGCAGATGCGGGAAGTGTTGGCTTAATTTGTCCGTTACTTTAAGCTTTCCTTCCTCTTGAAGCTGCATGATTGCTGTTCCTGTAAACCCTTTTGTTATTGAAGCAATCGCAAATTTCGTGTCCGTTGTATTTGCGACCCCACCCTCAATATCTGCTTTTCCATATCCGTTTTCGGTGATAATCTGGTTCTGCTTAGCAACTAAAGCCGCGCCGTTAAATTGATTGTTTGCATGCAGTCTTTTTAAGAAATCATCAGCCATTCTTCCTCTTACTTCATCTGAAACATGAGGACGCATAAGAAGAATTTCTTTTGAAAATTGCAGCCAAGTTACATTATAAGAAAACACCTGAGACACTTCACGTAAAGAAATCATTGTACGTCCGTTAATGATCGTTGGGCGGTTAGTGAAAGCTGTTCGTGTTCCATTATATGTATAGAACGCATCATTGATTGAAAATGAGAAATTCTTGCCAGACGTAGAACATGATGCTGTACGAGAGCCTTGATTCCAGCCCAAATTATAAGAAAGCGCATTACATAACCCGCGTAATTCGATGAAAGTCACACCACTGATAATCGTAGGCTGAACATCAAAAGATAACTTCTTCTCCTCTAAGAAAACCCCAGGATGCACATTCGCTTTCGCTTCGTCTTGAAACACTAGGAAAAATGCCAATAAAACAGATAAAGCCGTAATATATTTTCTCAAAGCCATTCCCTCTTTTTACTTATTAATTTGTATTAGTTTGTACAATACAAGTAGATATTACCAAAACATGATGTCAAAGCCTAGCATTTTCTTGTGTAAATACATAGTAGTATATACCCTATTTTGGAAGATAGAAACACATTTCCACGAAAAAAGCCCACCCTCACAGGTGGACTTTGTACGCATTCCATTAACTTGCTTCATCATACACTTCTTCTTCTAAATCCCACTGCCCGATATAATCATCAAAGGAAATTGCTGAGTCAATGACTTCTTGCGGAATTGTAATTTTCTCAATTTCGTTAAAGTTTGAGTAAGTGCCATCGACTTTTTGAGTTAAATGCATCGTTTCGCCTTCGATTGATACTTCTAGTTCAGACGTCATTTGCTGTGAAAGCGGGAAGAGAGTTTCTTTATCAAATGTCGTACTGATAGAAATATCGAAGTTCTCAAACAGAAGACCAATCATTTCTAATTCTTCTTCCGGAATACCAAGATCTATACCGCCCAGCAATTCATTTAATAATTCATTAAACCCTGAACCTGTAATCGAGAAGCTCATCATATACGTATCTTTATTTTCAATCACACTCACGTTCTCTGCATAATCAAGCAGGAGCTCGTATTGATACATTGGGTCCATCTGCATTTGGCTAAGCTGTAAGATTTCTTCTACCATGTCATCATCGTATTTAATCCACTGGCCCATTTCAGATACATAATAGCCTTCTTCGGTTAAATAAGCCTCAGATACAATAGATTCTCCGCCAAGCTCTTCCATCGTCATAGCCATGTATTGATAAAATCCAATGGGATCCATTACAACGTCCATTTTCATCTCCATGTCCATGACGAACTCTTCCCCATCTACATTCATAACCTGCCAAAGCTTCATATCGGCTGAGTAGCTGTTCAGATCCGCTTCAAGTGCTGCCTTAAGAAATTCTTCTACATCCTGAACAACAACTCCGGGTGCTGAGGTCACGTGAACCGTGCGTGATGCTTGATTCCAATCCACGCCGTATTCAAATTGCTCTGCAACAAAGCGCAATGGAATAAGCAAACGGTTATCAACCATGCTGACCGGCACATCCAGCTGAGCAGTTTGCCCGTTTACGACAGCTGTTTGATTACCTAATGTTAATTTGACCAAATTGTTATCACCTGTTATTTCAGCTGTACGCTGTTGTTGATTCCAAGCTACATCTAATCCTAGCAGCTCAAACACTCCACGCACAGGCACAAGTGTACGTCCCTCTTTAATCGTAGCTGGTACATCCAGCTCCACCACATGTCCATCAACCATTACTTTCACATTGGACTTCGCAGCTGCTTGCAATGGAGAAAAGATCATTGCTAAGCACGCAACCAGCATTGTCCAAATGACCAAACGTTTCACCGAACCACTCCTTCATCTGTTATCCAAAATTTGGCGTGCTTTTCTAGACTTCTAGACTAAGGAGAAAAGTCCTGCTTGTTTTTCCACAAAAAATAACACCTTATGAATAATTCATAAGGTGTTCACAAAATAACTTTTATGCTTGTTTGCTTAAGCGTTCAATATGATAATCAGCTTCAGCCTGGCAGCTGTAATCCACATCTTCAATTCCCAGCTTTTGAACGAGCTCATCAATTTTATTCATCTGATCTTCAGTCGGAGCCGTTTCAAAGATCTTTTTGATGATCTCATTGACCTTCTTCGTTAGATCCTCTTGAAACTCAGAGTTTTCAAGCAAAGTTTGGTCTACTTCATTTGTCCATTGTGCGCTCTCATCTGAATACTGGCGCCAGAACCTTAGAAACTCATCACTGTTATACGCATCTTCATCCCACTCGATGCTCTCCATATAAAGGATGAATGCTTTTTTAACCGAATATGTAATACTTAATTTAGTGCCGCGTGGCAGATCTTTGTACATTTGAATAACCTCACATACAATTTTATTAGATGGTTCTCACCCATACCATCATTCTTCTCTTGCCTCTATTATACTTCAGAATTCTTACTTATACGTCTAAAAAGCAAGATTGGTTGAATTTAACTATAACCAATCCTTTTTGCGGAATGACAAGAAAATCTTTACTATTTTACATTTACATTTAAATAGAATTTTAAACCTCATTTCCTCACATACGTAATATTTCCT
This sequence comes from Alkalihalophilus pseudofirmus, assembly GCF_029094545.1. Classification (NCBI taxonomy): domain Bacteria; kingdom Bacillati; phylum Bacillota; class Bacilli; order Caryophanales; family Bacillaceae; genus Alkalihalophilus; species Alkalihalophilus pseudofirmus. Next base: position 3,702,744 of record NZ_CP117835.1, read on the forward strand.
CATGTTAAATACCATTTAATCCTTTCATTCGCCCTAAAAACCTTGCTTTTCATACTAAAACTTATTGAAATCTCTTCCAGTTCCCCTTGCAATCTATTATAATCATAACATACTACAAAAGGAGTGGTTTATTTGACCTATAACAAGTTTGTTAAATGGGTACTTTTACTTTCGATAGTCAGTGTATTTCTATTGTTGCCGCCTCAAGCAGATGCAGCAAGCTCTGTAACGATTAAAGGGGGGCAGATTACAGAAGGAAGGACGCTCGTCCCTCTTAGAGCAATCTTTGAAGAAATTGGAGCAACCGTTCATTATGAAAACAAAACAAAAAAAATTACAGCAACAAAGGATGGTCGTACCATACTTTTAACAGTAGGCTCAAGACACACATACATTAACGGCCAGCACAATCTGATTGATGTTCCAGCAAAAGTGGTAAATGGCCAAACGCTCGTACCACTTCGTTTTATCAGCGAGAGCTTTGGAGGCAGTGTACGCTGGGATCAACAGCAGTACAAAGCGTTTATCTCCCTGCCTGATAAAACGATTACAGTGGAGGTTACAAGACCCTTTGTCCAGCCCTCAAAGAGTGAGCTAAGAAATTTTCTGAAGAAGGCTGCTAATGCACAGTTTAATCTTGGGGATCAGCAGTATTATACGAGAGCTCAAATTGATGCCCGGCTATCACCTTACTTTACGAAGAGTTTCATCGATAATTTTCTTCATTACAGATGGGAATATGACGTGATCAACGGGGAAAGGTATTATTATTTTTACGGTAGTGATGACTTGTATCTTTATGTTGAGAGTGAGTTCTTTTTTAACTGGGATTATCGCACGAAAGTAAATTATACTCAAAATCAATCAAACTATATCATTACTCTTTCTGAAAACGTTCCTGCAGGTGATATCGGTATATATTACTGGGAGCCTTTCACATATCGAATACAATTAGTAAAAGGTATATATAGCACCGACGGTTACAAAATTAATGCTATTAGTTATTAAATAAGAAGCTAGCATCCTTTTAGGGTGCTAGCTTCTTTCATTTATTGTTTATTGTAATGTAGCAATAATAGCGTGCTTCAAATGATAGTGAACTCTCATGTACTCTCGTTCACTGCCGACAGGATATCTTCCGAACATATACGGATCTTCACCCGGCATGTTTAATGCATACACCCAGCCATCACTAGATGTGCCGATTTTCTGCATCATGCCATAACTCCAAAAATCATCCCAGTCTCTCTGCTGTACTTTAAAGACAGCTAACGACCACACATCATCTTGAATATATGTAGTATCGCGGTAGTAAAAATCAACTGCGTATGCAGTCATCCCGCTTTCTGTGACAACACGTGCGCTGGATCTCAAATCATTCTCAAGTATCGTCGGCAGAGAGAATTGAGCTTTTTTATTTCCAAATGCGAGCTCAAACGGTCTTTTTGGTACAGTTGGGTCCAGCAAGTAAATTTCACGAGCGGGATTCTGCACCCACTTTACTTGAATGCCTGCAGATTCACTCACAAATCGCAGCGGGACAAACGTCCTTCCCCCTATAATTTGTGCTGCGACATCCAGCGTCTGAGGTTGGCCATTTACAAACGCTTGCTTACTACCTACCTTTAATTCAATAACAAGACCTTTTTTGATCCCTTTAACAGCTTTCGTTTTTGCATCATAGGAAACGTCAAACCCAAGCTCTTCAAAAATAGCCCTGAACTCAACAAGAGTACGGCCATCTTGAATATAGACGCCATTATCAAAATAAAGCTCTGTCCCTTCTAAATACACATTAATTTGCTCCATCTTAGCCGCATCCGCTTGAGCTGGAAGGCATACTAGTAAAAGCATCATGGCGACACTAAACAGAATGACTCGAATCATTTTCATCTTAATTTCCCCTTCTTTAATAGAAATTTGTAAACGTAAAATCCATATGAATAATTCTTTATAACTAGGTATTTAGTTATATTAACTTTACTTCATTATAAATGAAAAACTCAAAAATCTGGTCTTTATCCCTCCTAAATTTTTCGACAAGATTCGAGTCGTATAAATAAAAAGTCAGCTCTCTCACATAGGAGCGAACTGACTTAGTTTCTATTCTTCTTTTAAAAAGAGAACTCGCTTCCTCACCAGCTCATAATTCCTCTCGTCATCTGTTTGTTGGAATGCCATTACAGCTTTGTTATATATCACATCAGCTTGTTCTGTTAATGCTTGGTCAATCGCATACTGACTTTCCGCCATTTGATAATATAAGTAGCCCATTAGATAGAGTGTTTTCTCTTTTTTACATACTTTGATTCCTTCTTCAGCTAAGTGGAGAGCTCGTTCATAATTCCCCAATTTATAAGCCGTTCTTGAAGCATTGTAGTAGATATTTAAGATCGTTGATTTATCCTTTTGCCATGGGATTTTCTTCACATACTTTAAAATCTCTGTATAAAGCTCATCAGCCCGCTGCCAGCCTTCCATCTCTCCTAAAATGATTGCCTTGCTAGTCAATATATCTAATTCTTCTAGAGAGTAATTTTTGACGCTTGTTTCAGCATACGTTAATGCTTCATCTAGGAGCCGGACAGCTTCATCTTTTTCCCCATGCAAATAGTTCACACAAATTGCCTCTCGCCATAAGAGAAACCGCTTAAGATGCGGCTTATTTGAAAAGGTGGGGTTCTTTTTTTCAAACTTGACGATCTCATAAGCTTCTTCAAACTGTTTAGACCGAATAAGCTCTGTCAGTTGATCACAAACATCATTGACATAACTAATATGAGGAAGATCATCATCTGAGAAGAAATATTCAATCGATACACCTAATCTCTGGCTGATTTGGTAGAGAAGCTGCGCTGACGGATAGACATCATTGCCTTTTTCCATTTTACTAACCATCGCCTGTGTACAGATACCTTTAGCTAATTCCCCTTGTGTTAAATGTAAGTAGGTACGCAGCTCTTTCATTTTCTTGCCTATTCGATAATCCATAACGTTCTCTCCCGTAATATGAAAATAATTATATCAATAAGTGTATGGGTTACCTTACGTATGAATGGAATAAGTAAACTTCCCCATTCGGCTGAATTTGAGGTATGCATCTTTTCTAGAAACCCCTCATGATAAGAGTATCAAAGAATTAACTCTTGAATATAAATTTCTTATAAAAAAAGACGCTTGCCCCAACTTAAGCAAACGTCTTCTCAATTACGCTGTCACAATGGTTACCGAGGCAATCGTATAGTCTGGGAATACATTGGCAGTAATCCAGCATTGTTTATTTTTCATAAAGTCATTTTCATCATATGAAATGAAATAGTTATTATCGATAGGTTTTACACTTACCTTCTTTAAGTCACTAAAGCTAACGTGACCGGAAGCTGCTTTAATGAAAGCTTCCTTTACAGCAAATAAAACGGACGAATCTTTCACTTTATCAATGGAGGTTTCTAAATATCTTTGCTCATCTGTCGTAAATGATTGTTCTATTACATGAGGCTGTTGTACACGATTCATATCAACAATATCAACACCTAACCCAAATATTTTCATATATTGTCCTCCCTTTAAGATATTATTAAACTTAGTATAATTAAAAACTTACCTGTGTGAATGTGGCATGATTCAGGATTAAGAAGAACTTTTTTAGAAATACAGAGTACATTAACTTTTAGAGACCAAAAATATTAAATTTGTTATAAGTGTTTCCCCCACACAAAAAAAGACCTACCATTTTGGAGGCCTTTTTATGATTTACATTACATTGCTCATTTCATCTCGCTCTTTTTTTACATAGTGGTAGAATGCTTCATTTTTAATTTGTTTAAATATCCATAAAGATTGGTCTAAACACTTAAGTGCCAGCTCTACCTCCTTTTTATGATACAAGCTCTCCCCTTTTTGATAATAAAGCTCTCCAAGCAGATACATGCTTTCTTCTTTTAAACATAAGAAAATCCCTTTTGTAGCTGTTTCAATTGAACGTATATACTGTTTATTTAGGTGGTACGCCCTGCTCATATTGTATAGAATACGGACTTCAAGCTTCGAAGACTGGGTATGTGGAATGGCTTTAAGTAAGGTTAAACTTTCATTGAATATATCAATGGCTTCTATATATAGATTGAGATCACATAAAATAATAGCTTTGCTCGTAAGAATTTCTATTTCATTCTCTGCTAAGTGATCTTTTGCGGTATTCTTTAAGCATAAGGCCTCTTCAAGCAGTGAAAAGCACCTTTCTTTATCTTTTGTTTTATAAAAATAACAAATTCCCTCTTGCCACAATAAAAATTGTTGGAATTGACCTTTTTGAAAGAGTGGGTTTCGTTTTTCTAAATGAATCATCTCCATTGCTTCTTTGTATTTCGTGTGCCTGACAAGCCTCCTGATTTGCAAGCAAACTTCTTGCGCATAATCCAGTCGCGGTGTCTCACTTACATTAAAGAAATAGTTGATATCTACTCCTAACTTTTCTGCAATTTGATAAAGAAGAGGGGCAGATGGATAAAGGTCATCATTTTCAATTCTAGAAATCATTGCTTGTGTGCAAATCCCCTCAGCTAGCTCTTGCTGCGATATCTTGTAAAACCTTCTAAGATCTTTAATCGTATGACCAATTCTAAAAGGCTCCATTCTATCACCTACTAATCGTAATATAACTATTTTAATATTCTTACATGGTATCCAAAGTAAAGATTAAAATAAAAAGACCTATTCACCTTAAATAAACCTATTAAAGACTTACACTAAATCATTTTTTGTGTAATTATAGTACTAGTCAGAAAGTTACAAATACATCATATCAAAGGAGTGAACAAATATGAAGAAAATCCTCTTCGTTTTAGTTGCAATTGCTGTGTTATCTACCGTTGGAGCAGGTGCAGTTGGAGCAGAGCCAGCAGCTGTAATTCAAACGCTTCCTGGAATTCACACTTAATAACATTAAACACCGTGCCGTATTACTCCAGAAACCTATTACTTTTCTTAAATGTTAAAAGTAAATTTTTTCTTTTAATATTGTAGCGGAAGTGCTTTTAAAAATTAGGGCATCAACTATGGGCAGAATTCATAGTAAGTTACTTAACAGAGAAGCTGAATTAAAAAAGATCGAGTGATTAATCACTCGATCTTTTTTTATATCTTCGTACGATCAAATAGCTCAATACTCCAATTACACCACCAATGGTGTCAAGGATGACATCTGCAAAGAGTCCTGTACGATCTGGATGTAATAAATGTCGATATTCATCAATACAAGCAAAAGGAAATATAATCATTAGTGTAAGCATTATTGCTGTGGGTACTTTGTAATTTAAAGCAAGAAATATTCTCGTAAGCAAGAATCCTAATATACTAAATACTAATAGATGCGCCCCTTTGCGTATAAAGAATTCGATGAATGCAGCAGGTCCTCGAGCTATTACACTAATTTCCGAGCCCCCATAAGTAAATGATATAGAACCTAAAAGAGAATACACCCACTCTAAGTTCCAATTTTGGAGGAGAGGTTGAATATCCTGATCTGAGTATGGTTGAGAAGAAGAATAAATTATGACACCTAACCAAATACTTAACAGAATGAGAGTAACAATTACTTTTTTATTCAAATGATCACCTTATCTCCACTATATAACTTCCACTTTTCCTATTTTCCAACTTTATCTTTCATCGTTGTAAAAGACAAGGCGTAAAATATTTTTACGACTTTAATCTTGTAGTAAAAATACTCATTTCTTCATCTTCTAACTCCCCCAACCTTTCATTTTCATAAAATGGCCTAGAGCAAAAAGACGAAATGACAGCTCTATGTACTGACGTTTTGGCTTTTCATCAACATGCACCCCTCACCTTTTCCCGGTAAGCTGTGTCTACCGCGGAATATAACAGAAGCGCTTCTGTCTAAGGAAGATTAACGATGCAAGCTCAACCGTTTGAAGAGATCCTCACACAATATGAACCTCTAATTAAAGGACAGCTGAAGAAATTAAACCTTTACCGGAACCATGATCATTTTTATCAAGTCGGAGTATGCGCCCTGTGGGAGGCTTACCGCAAATTTGAAGAGGGGAAAGGGTCCTTTTCAGCTTTTGCCCTTCATACGGTGCGCGGGCATATGCTAATGGAATTAAGGCGTGAACGTGTGTATGACGAGCGTTTTGTGCTGAAAGATCAGCAGGTGAGTTCTGATTTTGCGGTACCTGCTCCTTTAGTTGAATATTGTGATGACCCATTAGAAGAGCTCGAATCATACATTGGACAGCTTTCTCCGCGCGAGCGTTTATGGGTTCAGGAGGCATTTGTGTATGAGAAGAAGTTAGGGCAGATTGCTCTTGAGCAGCACGTGTCAAAAAACACTGTTGCGACGTGGCGGAAGACGGCATTGAAGAAGCTGCGTGCGGCGGCTAGATAAGGATGATTTCCAAATATTTGGGCGCATTTGTTCATAAAATGATGAATTTCGTTTATAAATGTATTTTTCTGTTCATAAAAAGAGCTTTTCGTTTATAAATCAAGAAGAATGTAAATAAAAAGCACTTTTTTATAAATACAAAAAAAGAGCCCATCCTCTGATCGGCTCACGGTACTATCATATATCCTTTTTCTTCGACGGCTTCGGCCATTTGCTTGGTGTTAACGCGCGAGGCATCGTAGTCTACACGTGCCGTCTTGTCTTCTAGGTGAACATAGGCACGGTCGACGCCATCGAGTCCTTCAAGCGCTGATTTTACAGTTTCCAAGCAATTTCCGCAGCTCATTTTCTCAATTTGTAAGGTAACTCGTTGCATAGGATCCCTCCGTTATCAAACTAATTAATGGTTAGTATGTGATGACCTGGGGCAGCTTATACAATTATTATGCTTCTTCTTGTTTTACAAATGGTTTTAACACCGCAGCAATCTCTTCGACAAGCTGAGATGACGTAAGGTCAGCTTGATCCGTCCCTTTTTGCTGGATTTGCTGTATAAGATCTTTTAATTGTTGTTCTGTAAACTTTGTCGCATCTTTAAGAGTAGACATCGCATCGATTCTCCTTAATTAGTTGTTTAATAGATAATAACCGCTCTAGCTAAAATGTAAACCCCTATCCATAGAGTTATATGATTATTCATACAATACAATATTCTGAGGATTGATGATGTCTAATGATGTCGAGGGTAAGGTTGTTCACATATTCGTCACAATCAACACCCAGAAAAGTGATTTTTTTTGGTATGCCAGTAATAAAATCTCTGTACTAAAAATATAGCCTCTCCTGCAACTAACTTTATTTATCTCACCATCTTACTCGCTTCTTCACACTCTCGATATGAGCTATTTTCACTGACTCATCTGCATTTGCATATGTCTTCAACATGTAGTAGATCTTGTTCATTTCGAAATCGGTTAATATTGATGGAGCGACCTTAATTTGATTAGCCAGCATCGATTTCAGCTTATTTCGTTTCATGACAGCAACATTTAAAGAGTCGCATGTCACTTCTTTTAACGTGCATCGCTCACTGAATACGATGAGCGAGTTAAAAAGGTCACCGTCGTCCCGTTGCAATGCATATTTTAACGCTTTAATATGAATTTCATTTTGCCAGATTGGGTTATAGAAACGATTTTTCTTCTTACTTTCTAACGTCTGCACCCAATATTTTTGGTTCTCATGGCCGTAGATCCAGCCACTGTAGTTTTTCGATTCAACGACATAAATTCCTGTTTTATGAATCATCATCAGATCAATTTCAGTGGTTGTCCCGTTCTTTCGTGGGATGTAGAGGTTTGATAGTAATTTATAGCTGCCCTCTATTTTCTCAAGCGTGTAGTATGTCATAAACTCACCGTACACTCCTTGGTTAGCAACAGTTTCTCTAAATGTGTTGCCGCTTGCCTTTCCGTAAGTAGAGGAGTGATAGCGGATATAAGTTGGTCCGACAACAATAAGAGCTCCTAATGCAACTAATATAAGAAAAGTTAATGCTAACTCCATTCAAATCACTCCCCGCTCTTCACATACATCTCAGCAAATGTCATTCCGTCAATCAGCAGCACTTCACTTTCATCAGCGAGCTTTTTACACTCATCGCTAAAATCATCTGCAAGCGAGAGTAAAATTTTCTGAACATGCTTCCCGTTTTCAAGAGGCAGGTGATCGACCATTTGATTTAGCTGCTTCACGCCTGCAGCATCAGTTGTGCCTTTGTGCTTTTTCACTTGGATATAGTACATTACTTCCATAGTAGAAGGCTCAAATGGAGTATAGAGCGGTACTTCCTTTGTACATTTGAGGTCAATATCACCGCCAAGACGGTCGTATTGGTTTGCACGTTTAATCGTAAATCCGTTAGTTTCCATAAAGCTTTTGACTACTTTTTCAAAGTCACTTGGCGTGAGGTTTCTTGCCTCCTCCACCCACTCTTGATACAGCCTTTTCTCGACCTCTTTCATTTTTGCTTGTAGTGGGTGAGCTTGTCTGAGTTCTGTCTTTTCAGCCTCTGTCATAAGAGTGTGAATAGCCTCTTTAAAGCCTTTTTTTCTTACCATATTGACGGGGCTTGAATAAGCTCTTGATTTCAGGAGGCGTTTAATCACAGCTGGATAGATCGCTTCGTAATGTATAACTTGGATATTTTCAGTATCAATATGTATAACGTGGCGGTAATCATTTGTCCCTTTTAATGGTTCGATAAAGTCATAACAGCTGAGCTCCGCTTCTCTCGGCTTAGCTTGCATAATCGTAAAATGCTTCGCGTCTGGCTGCTTAGGTACCACGATGTAGTCTCCTGACTTAATGTTGAGCATTCGGCTCAATGTTCCCCATTGTTTTACTGGATCCCACTGTGCAGTTGCTTGCTCAAACGCTTGAATAAATTGGTCTTTTCCATTAAGCAGCGACAACCCTTCTGCAAAACTCCAACCCTGTCTTAAACGACCTTTTTCAATCTCATTAAATAACGTTTTTTGATCGTTTGCAGACTGCCTGAAAACAAAACATTGCGGAGCGGTATTGGGCTTATTAATTGCTACAAGCTCTCCTGATTCCGTTTCAAGTCGTAATGTTGGAATGACCGCTTCTAGATCGACTCCGCCCGTATAATCCTCCCAGTATCCCATCTTCAAAAAGGCATCCGGATGCATCGGTGCACTTAGCACTCTCGCTTCTAAATAGAGAATGCTCGCTTGATTATTTCCGTAGCTGAACAAATAGGTGACTTCGTCTCTTTTAGCAATGAGTTCACCTTTTACAAGCTGATCTTTAATCATTTTTATCATCCTCCATTATTTCCTCAATATATGTACAGCCTCGACACATCCAGGCAGAGAAGGCGTCTAGTATCACTTCATCTTCACCTAAACCGAGCTCTTCTGAGGCATCTTCATACATCTCGCTCTTGCAAATAGGGCAAGTTTTCATTTTTTCCACCCCGTTCATAGAAAGAGAGAACCTCGCTCCCTGGTTCTCTCTGTTGGTCTCATTTATAATGATATAGGACTAGGAATATAATACTAAATAATGTCATTTTTTGAAAGTGTTTTATTACACAAGAAAGAAGCTCATTACCTTAACCTAAGATAATGAGCTTTCTCACCTTTACCTTACTTCCCTCAAAACCGCACACTGCTCTCCGCACTCTCCGTTCACATTAAGAGCCCCAACAAGTCCGACTCCTGCTTTATAGTAGGCTATATAACTGTATCCAGTGCTTGAGACCACTTTTACTTCGACTGTATTTGTATACGTTTCTCCTAAAATGCGGAAGGTCTTATCTGTGGAAGTGATCGTAGACCTCGTGTAGCCGTAACCTCCTGGGTTGTAGTTAACCCATGAGCTTCCAACCGCAAGCGGGTATTTTAGCTCCAGATTCTCATTGTAGTTTCCATCATTCCATTTTGTACCCATGTACAACCCGTTTGCCGTTTCGCGGTAATAAATCATCCCTGTTTCGGTCTCATCATACGTAAAAGCTGTCTGCCAGTAATCGCGGTTATTCTTCGTTTCAAAAAACGTCAATACACTAATTCCTTCATAATGAGAGAACCGGTACGTTTTTGCTGTATCCCTTAGAAACGAGCGATACGTCTTGATGTGAAGCTCTTTTCCGTTATAAATGACGATGGCCGTCTTACTTGCTGGCTCCCATTTCACCACAGCCCCGATTGTTTCACTGATAAAGCGCAGCGGTACATAGGTCCGGCCTCCGATTATCGCCGGTGCAACATCAATTGTTTGCGGCTGACCATTCACATTGACTTGATTCGAATCGATTTTCAGCATGATTTTCTTTGCGCCATGTGTGATCGTGACTGTCTTTTGCTGCTGATTCCATATAACGTTTGCACCCAATTCTTCAAACACACTCCTCAATGGCACGAGCGTTCTTCCATTTACGACCTCTGCCCCGTCCATCTTCACGACAGTACTTGCAGCTTTTGTTTCATTAGCTGTTCCTAGAATAAGAACGAACCCGAGCACGAGCATCACCACACACATCATTAGCCTTTTCATATGGACCCCCTTTATTGAGATCAACCATCTATGTTCTAATCTATTCCGTTGAAAATGGAAATATCCACTTCCCTTATATTTCATGCTTCAAATGTCCCTATTTCCTGTTATTGGTTTAAAATCCGCTTTAGCAGGTTACTGAAAGAGAGAGGATAATGCTTCAATTAATAGGAGGAGATTAGAATGGATTTACGAAATCATCAAACCGATGGACAGCCAAAACAATCACAAAGTCGTCAGCCTGGTATTGAGAGTGAGATGAATCCTCTCCCTATTTATGAAGACGATAACTATATTGGCACCGGAAAGCTGAAAGGAAAAATCGCTTTGATCACAGGCGGTGACAGCGGGATCGGCCGCGCGGTAGCCGTGGCGTATGCGAAGGAAGGTGCAGACCTTGCGATTGTATACCTAGATGAACACCAAGATGCCGAGGATACGAAAGCCCGTGTTGAAAAGGAAGGGGTGAAATGCCTCTTAATTTCAGGAGATGTCGGTGAGGAGTCATTCTGTAATGAAGCCGTGGAAAAAACGGTAGAGGAGCTCGGAGGATTAGATATTCTAGTGAATAACGCAGCCGAGCAGCATCCAAAACAAAGCATTAAAGAGATTACGAGCGAGCAGCTTGAGAAGACGTTCCGTACGAACTTTTACTCGTACTTCTACTTTACGAAAAAGGCAATAGATTACTTGAAGCCGGGAAGTACGATTATTAATACGACTTCTATTAACCCGTACCGCGGCAACCCGCAGCTGATTGACTACACTGCTACAAAAGGTGCGATCAACGGCTTTACCCGTTCAATGGCTCAAGCTCTTGTCAAAGACGGCATCCGCGTTAATGCTGTTGCTCCTGGTCCAATCTGGACGCCGCTGATTCCAGCAACCTTCCCTGAGGATGCAGTTGCTGAGTTCGGGACTGACACACCGATGGGACGACCAGGCCAGCCGGTTGAACATGTCGGCTGTTATGTGCTGCTAGCAAGCAATGACTCGTCGTATATGACAGGTCAGACGCTGCATGTAAACGGCGGAGATTTTATTTCAACTTAATAGAAGATATGTGGAACCTTCGTCCGTTTGGGCGGAGGTTTTTTCGTGGTGCGACGGTGGGTTTTCCAGATATTTGATGCGTTTGTTTATAAAAATAGTGATTTCGTTTATAAATTGGGTTTTTCGTTTATATCAAGCTCAGTTTCGTTTATAAGTCAGCCAGTTTTGTTTATTAATGATGAGACGCAACATTCCTCAGTAATTTTCTGGTAAACTTAACCTACTATTATCCAGAGGTGTCCTTATGCGTTTTCTTATTGCGATGATTATTTTATTTAACTATATGTTCACATGGGCTGCTATTGTAATATCCGGTCTGTTGCTGACGGTAGGACACATCCCTGCCGATTTAGATGGGAGGTGGTTGATATTTCTTTCTCATACCGGTTTGATGCTCCTTATCCAGACAGGTGCTTGCTGCCTTCTGTTTATACTATTAAAAAGGCTAGAAGCCCGCTCAATATGGTACATTCTTGTTTTGAGTACGCCTTTTATTCTGTTTGGGTGGTTTTCTTACGAAGTGTACAGCCATATTCTTTAACTATTTTCTATTAAACTGACATTCGAGGTGCCCTATGTTCATATTAACTATTGTACTTGCGCTGCTCAATTTCCCCCTCACATGGGCAGCAATTTTCATTTCAGATGTATTGTTCAGCTTGTCTATGTCAAGTCCGCCGTACTACTTAACAGAGGAGGAGAGATGGGATTTGTTTTTATCTCATTCCATCATGATGTCATTTGCTCAACTGATCATTGCTGTGCTGCTCTTTTTTATTCTTTATAAAATACGTGCAAAGCGCAAATGGTTTGTGATCCTTTTGAGCTCTCCTCTCCTAATGTTAGGAGCATTTATTTACGCCGCCTACCAGAATATTATGCTTTGGCCTTATTAACGAATAACTCCCGCAGAGCTGTATGCTTTGCGGGAGTTATGTGTGTTACCAGCTTGATTTCTTCACACCTGGGACCTGTCCTTTGTGAGCAAGTTCACGGAATTTAATGCGAGATAATTTGAACTTTCTCAGATATCCGCGCGGACGTCCTGTTACCTCGCAGCGGTTGTTTAATCTTGTAGGAGATGAGTTACGCGGCAATTTAGCAAGTGCTGCATAATCCCCTTTTTCTTTTAATTCACGGCGCTTTTCAGCATATTGGGCAACGAGTCGCTCACGCTTTTTCTGACGGGCAACCATTGATTTCTTAGCCATCTTCATCTCTCCTTTTCTTACGATTCACATTAATACAAATCGTAATTATTTCGATTTAAGTCTAACTATAACGAATTCCACATACTCTGTCAAACACCAGAATCCCTCTTTACAATGAATGCTTCTTATGGTTAAATAAACACAAATCGAAATCGTTACGTTTTATAATTTGGATATGTGGAGGGTTATGACAATGAGTGAAGCCCGTGACCAATTTGCCCGTACGCTTTATATTCAAAGCCTGCCAGAACCTGATCGCAATGTATATCAATATATTGACCGTATCGAAGCCGAGCTTGAAGAATTAGCTTTAACCCAAACTCATTACTTGCAGCTGCTGAGACGCCAGTCCCCCATCAAACAAGCAGCCAAACATTTTAATATGAATGAGAAAATGATCTATGAGACTGTGCAAAGGATCGAATCGGAGTTAGCCGACTGTGTACCTGAGTTATCAGAACGACTAGAGCTGGTCGAATTTACGGATGTGCTGAAGCTAAAGGGATTGTGTGATGCAGAGGATGAGAAGAAGTATTTTGTGTTGAACAGGTTTTAAGTTTTAAAAACATCCATAGCTAATTAACTAGTTAAACAGCAAAATAAAAATGCTCAGAAATCTGAGCATTTTTATCCTTGATTAGCCTTCTTCACCTACAGTCACACTATAGTTGAGCAACGCTAACCAAAACTACCTTAATTTCTTTACCTTTATGGCATCCATTCGAGGTGGAAGTGATGTTTCAACATAATCCCCAGAACTCACCTTTACTTTATCTCCTACTTTAACATTTGCTATTTGATCTTCTGATGTAGAAAACCAAATCGAATCATTCATATAAGATTGAACCTCATCCTCCGAAGGTTTACCTTCTATTTGAATTTTAGTGTCTGCTGCGACCAACATGTTATTTCCGTCTATTTGGACCACCGTCCCTTTGTAAGGCGGATTTATAACCTTATCATAGAGGGTATAAGATACAATTGTTAATATAAAAGCAGCTAATAGCCAATATATCGTTCTTTTCACTATGATCATCTCCTAATGGTGTTAAACCCTGTCCTTATTGAACACTCGCTCCCATTAGTACAGTATCTATTCTAAAACCACAACCCTCTCTGCAGTTCCACTTCTAGGTTCAGCATCGAGAAATTCATCTGATGCCCAAACTACTACTTTATCTCCTTCTACTCAATATCAAATTCATTTTCATTCGTTTCATACATAACAGCTGTCAGTTCTGATCGATTCATAACCATTGAGACATTAAGTGCTAAAAATCCGCCAGCTACTAGTAGTACTGTAATAAACAGCAGAAAGCCTCCAAGTTCTGAAGCAACTTCCATAAGATTCATGCCAATCAATAGAGTAAGCACTAGCACTAGCAGAAAGTACAGACCTGAGTAAACCGTATAAAGAAAATTTTTTAACCCTTTATAGGTGATGTATTTATTCCTACCGATCCGCGTGGGATAATCAATACTCATTAACAAATAAAGTATAATAATAGGAACAATAAGAACTTGAAGATAATACATTTGACACCCTCCCAAACAACTTCTCCTACTATTGTAAATGATATACTCGTATAAAGGAATGAATTGGAAGTATATTTGTTCAAAATTGTTATAGTTGGAGGCTTTTGTATGAGAACAAGGTTGACCGCACTCCTGTTTCTACTATTTTTTCTAGCTGGCTGCGGCGGGGAATACGTAGAAGAAAAAAGAGCGCTTACAAGTTTATATGAGCAATACATTATAAATAATAACCAAGCAAATCTCAATTTACTCTACCCCGAATCTACTGCATATGAAAAGTTAAAATCAATGATTGATAATATGAATGTTGACCATCAAAATGCACGCCCTAGCAGTTATAGGGCGTACTTGTGCCTTCTCATACATCAGCAATTTAATGTCCCTTTAGTAGTCAACTCTCCACCAATACGAGTCAATTTTTCCCCTTAACTCTCTATCTTCTGCATAGACCCTTTCTCTCACTTCAACTAAGCGTTCCTCTAATCTAATTAAATCAGCTAATTGCTGCTCAGAAGGTTCTTCATCCAATATACTTCTATATTGCCTCCAAAAGTCTTCTATATCTTGATAATTTATTGAGGTTCTTCCATTCAAGGTGAAGTAATGGTTAAACAGTGTATCAAATGAATTATCTAGATAATTTTTGCCGAAATGCACTGTCTCTTCAGCTAACTCCCCGTTAATGTATCGTTCCATAATGACATTCGTCAAATGAATTTGACTAGCAAATCTACTCACAGCAACCCTCTCTGCAAATTTATCGTCCAAATCTTTGCTGTCTACTCTCTCTATTCGATATAGACTCCCTATAAAAACTACTAAAAATACGCCGCCTAAGATCCAAAACTTTTTCATAGATCCTCCCTCTTTATCATTAACAAAAATTGTACTCCCTTATTACTTATTCTCTACGCTTAATCATTTCGATAGTTTTTTCATACATCTTCCCCCAGTTAAGCTAGTAAGTACTTAAAAATTAATATCTATCGTAATTGTTCACGCTGGAAACTTATTTTACTTTTCTGTATAAAGAATGACCTGGAATAACAAAAAACATATAAAGGAGATAAGATGAAGGAAAATAATCGCTATAAAGAAAGACATATTATGTCCCATATATAAATTGAAACCTACAAAGGAAACAATAAAACCCATAAGACAGGCAGCACTAATACTAAAGAAAAACTTAATAGTAGAATTTGTTGAATGCTTACATATAAGGAAGAAAATAATCGAGATTGTTACATACGTAAAAATCACATAAAAAATCATTTGATTTAAATCCAAACTTAATAATATCTCCCTTAATCCCCTAATCTGTGAACACGTTGGTACTCAACCAGCTCCTGGTTAAACTCATTCATCGCTTCTTCAAGCTGCTCACTTTTTATACCCTCGGAGAAGATCGCCTCATTAATATTTAATTGAAATTGATCAACCAACTCATATAGCGCCTCTCTTTTTTCTGTCGTATCATTCTCTTGCAGGTCCTGGTCTATCCTTTGCAGATTGGTCCTAATATCTAACTCTTCTTCTCTTAAAAGTTCACTTGATGTGGTTGTAAGAAAGTTAGTGAATTGAAAGAAATAGGATAGATCCTCAGTATCCGCACCACTTTCTAGTTGGGAGATCAGACCGGCTAGTGAATGATGATACATGAAATAAATATTAAAAAGATGATGTTCTTCCATCGTCTCCATTCTTTCTTCTAATTGCTTACTTTGTGAATAAGAATTAACTAATAGCACACCTAACAAAATAATAATGAGAGTCAATATCCCATATAGAAGTTTGTGTTTCATTCTTTCATCTCCCTTACCACTGGTGCCATTCAACATCTGACAGTGATTTCATCAGTACCTGTCTAAATTCGTCAGTTAGTTCATAATATGTATTTTCATCAATATAAAAGTAGTCTCTGTCTTCATAAAAGCGAAATTGCAGCAAGACCCTTCCGTTTGCCACATGACCATCGCCTCTCCATTCTTCCACTTGGCGAACAATAATCTCATATCTAGCTAATCCTTGCTCATAGGCTAAGTTTCTTTGCTCATTTGAAATCTCTAAAGCACTTGCATCATTATAATAATTAAGGATATTTCTGACTACATGTTCATCTGTAATATAGCTGGAAAACCATCGCGTATGATCTGCTTCATCTCTAATTCCTTGTATAAATACAGGTGATTTAAAATCAGTGAAAGAGAGCTGCTGCTCGTTAATTAATCCATTCGTATAGGTGAATGGCGGATATAGGTACCTGTAGTGAATCCAGCTAGTTGAAAGGATAATGATCAGCACCCCTGCTATTACGATCCGGATCATTTTTTTATTTTCCACATTATCACCTCTTATTTAAGTGCGAATCAAGAAGAAAAGCCACCCTAAAAAGGCAGCTATTCGACTAGGATCGTATTTGTTTGCTACATTACAGTTAACTTCCCGCTTTGTTTATATAACTCCACCAGCTCATCCATATGGTCGTCAATCCTCTGATCCATGATTTCAAGGTCTTCTAGGTCCATAAGATCGAGGTCTTCTTCTAATTCCGAAATAAAAATAACTTTATTTATGTACGCCTGGATATAGGCACTATGGGTATGATGGACATCAAGCCAGATTTCATAATATTCCTCTGGTGTCACATTGAGTACTTCCGCTTGCTCTTCATAAAAGGCTTTCCCCTCTTCTGGCAGCGACTCATAGATTTCTTGTGCTTCTAGACCTTGATAAAGTGACGTTTTGTTGCTTTCTATCTCTTCTTCTGAAATGAAAATGCCCATATTTTTAGACTCTTGTACGAGGACCTCGCCTAACACATAATTTCTGATCCCTTCATCATCTAAAGGATATAATGTTAAGACGTATTTCGCTTGAATCTCTTCTCCCTCTAACACAGCAACCACTTCATCAAGATCATAGTCTGCATTAGAACAGCCGGCTACGATTAGTAAACTTAGTAACAGGCCAAAAGTTATTGCCTTCATAGATTACCTCCGACTTTCCGAATTACTTTCTAGTAAAAAACGGATTAAAGAGTGCGGCTTCATAACTTGATGCAGACTGATCTCCTTCTCCCGCTAGTTTAAAATGAAATGATATTTTCTCTGCTCCATTTAATTCTAGCTTGATCGTTTCAGGGGCATCCTCTGCTGTTATGCTGTATTCCGCAGCCTTATGATCATCAAGGTAAATTTCAACCACTTTTTGTGTATTCATTGGGTTAGAATGGTTCTCTAAATTACCAAATGAAGCATGGAAATACTCGTAATTATCTCCTAAAGGAAACTCAATAAAATGAGAGTTTGTCTCACCTGGTGCCCCTCCGAGCGTTGATAATAGAAAATGCCGCTGCATTTCCCCGGTGCTATCGTTTATCGGGACATGCCTCTCGTTAAATACATAACGAAGCTCTCCGCCCTCTGCCACTTCTCTGTTGATCGAATCGACCTCTCTTCCAAAGTATGCAGGAGTCGGGTTCTCCATTTCACCAATATGAATAACTCGATTTTCCCCGTCCCATCTCACCTCAGCTCCAAGTTCTTCGCTCACAAACCGTAAAGGTACATACGCTGTAGACATGTAGATAAAGGGATCTTGATGAGGCATATTCGACACCTTATCGATCTTAATATCGTTAATATTATAGAATACCTCAATGTTCTTCCCTCCTCCTGCAGCATATGCAGCAGCCGTGCCAAAAATAGAAGCTCCTAAGACAAATCCAATAATTGCTTGTTTCATAGTATCAAATCCTATCTCCATATTTTTACCAACTACCATTGTACACGAATTATGAAAAAATGTACAAAACTTATAAAATTATTCCAATTGATTAGGTCGGATACTAGAATAGTAAAGAACATTACAGGAGGAAGGAGAGAGCTCTATGAATGATGGAGTGCTGGCCGTTAAAATAAAGTGCCAAGAAATATTAGAGGATCTCAAAACCTATTACCCAGATCAATTAAAGTACAATGGGACGATGAAAATGATCTATAAACAATTTGAACTGGCTTTAGTAAAGGTCGATCAAAGAAAAACACTAGATGTTCAATTCGTGAGTAGCTGCGTCAGGATGTTTGTTGATGATACGGCTGATTACATGCATCCGCTTGTAGGTAAAATGGAAAAAACAGCGGAGCTAATAGAGCTCTATAATAAGAGGGTTAGAGGAGGTAATAATGAATAGATTTCTAAATTATTTATGGTATGTGTTTCTTATTCTGGGTATTCTCTCTCTTATTTTAAATAGTGCTTTCCTTTTTCACATAGGTGCTATTCATATGATTATATTCTGTGTCATCGTCATCTATTATGAAAAGAGGAAGGCTAAGAGATGGGGTTATGCATTGTATTTAGTTTTTTTAATTTGTATATCTTTTATATTCATGACCTAATCCCCGCCTATTGCTCGTGAAACATGAAAGCTTTTCCGATCTCAGCTGCCACCACTTCTAATCTCTTCATTGTATTTTCCCTCCCGGCTTGCGGGCTGGAAAGTGAATGGTCTTTAGCTAGCTGATCGGCAACCGATAAGATAGGTTCACCTCTTACGTCCACCTTTATTTGATTAAGTGCTCTCAGTCCTAAGTGGCGGATGTGAAGAACTTTCACTTCATTATGAATTCTTTCAGCAGATTTTAAAGCATTAACAACAAGCGCCGCTCTACCTCCGCTTGTGATAACCAGCCCTTCAACAGCCCGCAACTCTGCTTCCATGCGAGTTAAGTTCTCTTCGGTCAACACCTCTCGCACCGTTGCTTCCGTTCGGCCTGTCAGCTTGCGATACTCCACTGGACTCCACGCATTTGTGATCGTAATCGCTTCTCTTGACCATTCTATATTATCTCCGTATTTCTGAGACAAGATGTTTAACAGCTGCTCTAGATTGGTCCCTGTTCTTCCTGCAGCAGGCTTATTCGCAGCTTCCTCCGCCGCCCCCGGACATGAGAAGACGAAAGCCACTTCATTTTTCGTTCCTTTTTGAAAATGACACATGCTGCCAAGCCTCCTTTTAAGTCTCCCTTTCTACTTTACCCTTATTTTGTCTACGTATTAGTTATAATGAGGATCTGGCTTACGGTCCTTTTTTCCTAATTTTGATAATTATTTACTATTTTTGTCGAAGGTGGTTACACTGCTTGATTCATACTATATAATAGTTAATTGTAATTATATACTTTGTACCTACTCATTTGTTATTTATTTCATAATGAAGGAAGGAATCGCTCATGGTTGAACAACACCAACTTTCTAGAAAAGAAATTGAAGTAAGGATAGAAATGATTAGAGACATTATGGTCTACTGCGGAACTGTAAATGGACTCGCTCACCCAGAGACGATTAAATATAGTCAAGAATTAGATCATATGTTAAATAAACTGGAAGAACGCTGTGACTCTAGAGTAACTAACACTCAATACTAATCAACATCTACTAATTTCATTTCTAATTCGACAGCAATAACGGCTTTTCAAAATAAAACCCCAAGCTGTCCGTGTTTACGGATGCTTGGGGTTCATATAATTTAATATGAGTCATCTCTTAATTCAACTAACTCCTGCTCGGTGACTTTGAAGCGAGCAGATTCATACTGGCGCAAACTTTTATTATTGATAAACATTCCAATTGGTCCGCCTTCGACCATATAGGTTTGTTCTCCACCAGCTTGCATATTCGTGTTTACCAGGAATAATAAATACTCCCCTCCCACCTCCATTAAAGTAACGTTACTAGCTTGTTCTATTTCATTCCCATCTTGAAAAACAACGAATGTTTCACCTTTGCTACTCTTACTTTCGCCTTTAAATACTTCTTCTACCTCAAATACATAGCCAGTTAAGGGCACCTTAAAATCCTCTATACCTACATAATAAAATTCTTCTTTTTCTAATGGCTTCCCTTTCACCACAAGCTCTGATTTTGAATACAAGGCTTCAAAATTCTCGAAATATGCATAATCTGTTTCAATTTGAAATGTTTTCTTAGAAGGTTCTGCTTTTATTAAAGGGTAATCGGGGTCCTCCATAACTTTTTCTAAAGAACTTTTACTTGCAACATCATCCGAGCTAGTCTGGGCTCGTTCATCGTTTACCATTCCTACCTGGCTATCATTTTTATTAATTACACTTAAAATGAGTACAGGCACTAGCAAAATAACTAAAATACTTGCTGAATACACAAGTCTGCTGTTATACCTTCTTTTACTTCCATGGAGTTCTCGATTGTTAAACATGATTTCTCCTCCCATTTAAATTATTAGACGTTGTTAAGATTAATAAGGAAGCATAATTTTCAATAATAGTTAAAATTATAAATTATTACTAATTATAGTATAATATCAATAAATGAAGGAGAGTGATAGTATGCCTGTTGGTTTAATTGTATTATTCAGCCTTGCCTTGTTCATTATCCTGGCGATGACCCTCAGTTATGCTTCTAAACGTGTGCAAGTCAAGCATGCGCAGAAACATCATGTATCTTCTGATGTTCCTGTTCACGGCAGCAGTTATAAAGACAATGCCTCTTGCAGCTATTCCGGAGATTCCAGCAGTTCATCTGGCGGAGGCAGCTGCGATTAGAACTTTTGAGAAATATCATCATAAACCAAGCCGACAGCTTATTGTCAGCTTGGTTATTTAAATTTAGCCGGCATTCTACATTTAATGAAATCAAAGGAGTACCACCAAGGATATAAGTAATCTACTGCTTCCAACGAGAGTTTTTTCATTTTTGTTGAAAAATTGGTTTAAATAGTTCTAGCTATCTTTAAATAAGTGCATAATTCTGCTTTGATTTCACAGCTGAAAGGTATATAATTTTAAAAAAGCGCTATAATTTAAAATAAGGCAGGTGATTAACGATGAAATACGAGAAGCTTTCTAAGGTTTTTTATAAAGATGGGGAGCAGTTTTTTGAAAAGGAAATTGAAAGAAGAAAAAATTGTTATGGAAGCTACTTAACCTCTCTTTCCATACAAGGCTTTCGTAAAGGACGTCTTTTAAATGAAACGTACAAATTATTTTACGTGAACACGCATAAATTAATGGCATTAAACAATCAAGTATTATTAAACAGCTCTAAAATTACTACACTTGTCAGTAAGCTGCCTCCATATGTCATCGAACCTTATTTTCAGAAATTAATTGTCAACGAAGCGCAAAGTAACAATGAAATCGAAGGAATTAGAAGTACGAAAAAGCAATTAAAAGAGGTTTTAAATGATTTAAGTAAACCAGATTCAAAGCACAAACGTTTCAGAGGGTTAATGAAAACCTACTTCTTTATATCACAAATTAAGCCCTTTAAAGATATTACAGACTTTAGAAAACTTTATGACCAGCTTGTCTCTGATGAAATTAATCAAGAAGATGAACCTGACGGTAAATTATTTCGTAAAGGTTATGTAGAAGTTAACGACGGAACCTCAACTACACATATTGGACTAGAATCTGAAACTAAAATTATTGAGGCACTGCATTCTCTCATCCGTTTTCTAGACAATGAAGACCACTTAGAGTTATACAGATATATGGTTGCTCACTACTATTATGAATACATCCACCCATTTTATGACGGAAACGGGAGAACAGGACGCTTGTTAGTTTGTAGTTATTTGTCCAGGTATTTAGATAGATATTCAGCTATCACTTTCTCCTACGCAGTTAATAAAGATAAATCGAAATATTACAAAGCGCTCGAAGAAATCCCTTCGCCTTTAAATAAAGGTGAGACTACTTTTTATTTAATTGACATGCTAGAGCTGCTTAAAACAGGACAAGAAGGAATCATTGAGGACTTGGAACTTAATCTAGCAAAATTAGAACGGATTCAAACCTACTTCCAAAGCGAGAAATGGGCAGAAAAAGGAGAAGCAAGATATCTATTGCAATTAATGACCAGTTTACATGCTTTCGTAGACGATGATACATCAATGTCTGTCACAGAGTTAATGGAAATGTCAAAAAGCACTAGATATAAAATAAATAAAATTATGCTGCATTTAGAGGAAGAAGACTATGTTGAATTAGTGACCCAACGCCCTAAAACGTATAAAATACGGGAAGAGTTTTTAGAGTCTGTTTTACTTTAATAAATTAGAATAGGGCTTCATAATCTCTTCCGTTTCCAATATCTTGCTGCGTTTGTGCGAAATAACGCTGCGTTTGTTCGAAATAACTAAAATGTTATTCGAAATAACTGTGACTTTGTTCATATAATCGAGAAATTTGTTCGAATTAACGAACCGTACTTAAGAAAATCACTAAAAAACCAAGCTGGCACCTCTCTCCCAGCTTGGTTTCATCGTTTTCAGCTACCCTATCTTATCTTTCTTCAACATTTCTTCGTTCTTATCATACTTTCCTTGTAACATTTGGCTGAAGAAGTAGCCTCCGATCACAAACCAGCCGATGAGGATTGCCCACTCTGGACCGATTAACGCTGCTGGCATTCCCGGCAGATAAATAATAATAAATCCGACACTCAACACCGCAGCAATCCAGCCGATAACCGGCGTTCTTCCTGATTTATAAGGACGCTCCATTTCTGGCTCTCTCTTACGCAGAATAATAAAGGCAATCGCCACCATTAAATAGGCAATGACAATAGCCGGGCCGCCGCTGTTTACAAACCAGACTAAAGCAGGCCTTCCGAGCAACGGACTGACAACCGCTAATGCTCCGATAAACAGGATCGCATTAGATGGTGTTTTGTATTTCGGGTGCAGCTTGCCGAACCACTTTGGCAGCATATTTGACTGAGCCATCGCATACACCACGCGGCTTCCCCCGATAATAAACGCATTCCAGCTTGTTAAAATCCCGGCTACCCCGCCGATGATCAGTAAATTTCCAAAGAGTGCAGAGCCAAATAATGTCGCCATCGCATCCGCTGTTGCTAACTGCGTAGTTGCGAGTGCTTGTCCATCTAGTGCGGATGCAACGCCAATCGCAATAAGAATATAAAATCCAATCGCACATACAACCGAGAAAATTAACAGCTTGCCGATATCTCTTGGCGGGACATTGGCTTCCTCTGCAGTTTGCGGAATGACATCAAATCCTATAAATAGAAACGGCACCATAATTAAGACAGCCATGATTCCTGCTGGTCCATTTAAGAATAGAGGCTCAAAGTTCGCACGCTCGCCGCCTATCGCTGATCCAAAGATCAGCATAAGTCCCATCAAAATCACGCTTGCTGTTAAAATAACTTGGATCTTCGCTGCCGGCTTCAGACCGAAATAGTTAATCGCCATAACGAAGATCGACCCGCCAACCCCAACTAATACCCACGAAGCATAGACATCCCAGCCGGCGATCGTCCACATATAGCCGACTTGATAATTCGGAAACAGATATTCAATGACTGTCGGCAAGGCTACCGCTTCGAAAGCTACGACTGAGACATACCCCAACGTGATCGCCCATGATGCAAGAAACGCTGCCTTGTCTCCCATTGCTCTATGTACATAAACATGTTCCCCGCCGACTTTCGGCATGGCTGAGGCGAGCTCGGCATAAGTCAGACCGACAAATGTTACGAGTGTTCCTCCAATTATAAAAGCTACTACCGTTCCAAGTGATCCTGCTGAAGTGAGCCAGCTTTCTGATAATACAACCCAGCCCCAGCCAAGCATCGCACCGACAGATAACACAAATACATCCAATCGAGATAGTACCTTATTTAACTCTGGTTTCTGATTAAACAAATATACCCACACCCTTCCTTCTTATGCTCCCGATATTCTCTTTCTCTCCTAACCATCTCTCTATGTACTAGACTAATAAGTGCAAGAAATGTGCCAAATTTCCGACAAATAAGATCAAGGCTGCACAGCATCAATCAATTAATTTTTAAATCATCATCCGCATATCATGATTTAATTATTGATTATTCTGATGATTTAATCAATAATTAAATTAATAAAAGCTGGAGGTACTCATTATGGATCAAGATTTATCCCTCATCCTCGCTAAAATTATTGAGACATCAAACAACAATATTACGATTACGGACCATAAAGGAATCATTCTTTTCTCAAACCCAAACCATTGGACGATGTATGGGCTTGAAGCAGACGCCTATATCGGCAAATCCGTTTACGAGCTAGAGGAAAATGGGGTGCTCTCTCCCTCGATTAATGCACTCGTGTTAAAGGAAAAAAAGGAAGTCCGCGTGCTTCAGCAGACAACGTCAGGCCGGGTCGTTATGTCCACCGGCTACCCCATTTTCAACAAAGAAGGATCACTGCAGTATGTGGTCAGCTACAGTCAGGATCAAACGGAAATTGTTAAACTTCAAGAACAGTACGATCAGCTTCAAGTAAAAATTGAGGGCTTCCAAACCGAGGTAGAAGAACTCCGTGAAAAAGAAGCTAGCCATCATCCGCTGTTGTTTCGCAGCGAGTCGATGCAGCATATTTTCTCAACTCTCCATCGAATTGCCGCAACTGATGCGAGCATATTATTCCTTGGAGAGTCCGGGGTCGGGAAAAGTACGCTCGCTCGCCATATTCATAATCAAAGCGAGAGACATAAGCAGCCGTTTATTGAAGTGAACTGCAGCACGATACCAGAGACATTATTTGAATCAGAGATGTTTGGATATGAGCCGGGTTCTTTTACCGGCGCGCATAAGAACGGAAAGAAAGGCTTAATTGAACAAGCAGACCAAGGCACCTTATTCCTCGATGAAATAGGCGAGCTGCCGCTAGCAATTCAAGTGAAATTGCTGAAGGTCTTGCAGGAGAAGAAGTTTATGAGGGTAGGCGGGAAAGAGGAGAAACAGGTCGACTTCCGCTTAATTACGGCCACCAATCAACCGTTAAAAGAAATGGTGGATCAAGGGACCTTTCGTTTTGACCTCTATTACCGGTTAAACGTGATTCCGATCAAGATCCCGCCGTTAAAGGAACGTCAGGATGATATCACGATCCTCTTGCAGCATTACTTGCAATTGATGAACGAAAAATATAAGACGGCAAAAAAGCTTGCCCCAACTACTTATGATCTGCTTCATCACTATGAGTGGCCTGGGAACGTACGGGAAATGGAGAATGTGATTGAAAGGCTCGTCCTCACCATTGAAGAGCCAACGATCCTCCCCCATCACCTGCCAAGTGAGATCAATAACGCCACTCATGAATACGTGGCACAGCCAGTAACAAACCTCTTGCCCCAAATGGAGATAAGAGATATGAAAGAAGCTGTGGAGCATGTGGAGATTCAACTACTAAGCCGCGCGCAAAGCGAATGTAAAACGACGTATGAGATGGCGAAGTATCTCGGCATCAGCCAGCCATCGGTTATTTATAAGATGAAGAAGTATAAGGATAGGATATAACGTAGGTAAGCAGAAAAAACCGAGCTGTCAATCCACGACAGCTCGGTTCTTCATTTAATTTCCTCTGACCAACATATTCAACCTAATAAACCCTAACCGAAACCTTCACCAAATAATGATCCATCCCTTTAACAGATAGCTCATCTAACAGGATATCCTCATAGAAATAACCTCTCAATTTGAGTTGATGCTCCTTGGCATAGCTGACTAAGCGGTTGTAGGTTTCGTTCATACTTGAATACCCTTTATTGTGATAGGCCACCAGGTACTTCCCTTTTTCCATCGTGTGGTTCGCAAAAGTTGGTTCATCCACTTTGGTGTAAAGATAGTCATAGTTGCCTGTTTCTCCTTTTAGGATATGATCGACACTCGTCATCCAGCCTTCAGAAGCGGACGGAGCAATCTCATGTTCTTCTAAATAATTATAATGAAGCTGCATCGAGTCATAGATGTTTTTGATATCGTTTGTAGAGGGTGTCGTATCCGTCACGACAACGAACTGATCCTTTTCTTTATACTCCATCAACACTTCTTCTGTATTTACTTCTAAGGCTTCCTTTGTGTCACTTATTTTATCAACGACCAGTTTTCTCATGGTTTCGAGTTCATTAATTTTCTTCGTAAGAACCTTTTCCTTTTCCTCAAGTAAAGAAATCAATTGATCTGGTGACCTGTGATCTAGAAATTGTTTGATCTCTTTTAACGGCATATCTAATTCTTTTAGCATAAGAATGACATAAAAAACATCGGCTTGATAGATGGAATAATACCGATAATTATTAGATGCCACATATTCCGGTGAGAATATGCCAGCTTTATCGTAATAAAACAACGTATCTTTATTGACGTTCAGTAATTTTGCAAATTGACCAGTCGTCAAATGAATGTTGGGATTAATGCTCATAACCCGTTCGCCTCTCTTCTAAAAATACTGATAGACTTTTCTCTTCTTGAATAAAAAGAAGGCACAAACCATAATCGATAGAAATTCTGCTAATGGAACAGCTATCCATATTCCATTGACTCCTATGATAAATGGCAATGTCCAAAGTGCCGTTAAAACAAACACCAGCGTTCTGAGTAAGGAGATGATTGCTGAGATCTTCCCATTTGATAGAGCTGTAAACATCATAGACGTAAAAGTGTTTACCCCTAAAAACAAAAAGCCGATAGAAAAAATCCAAAATCCACTTTTCGCTATTTCGTATACCTCAGTTCCTTTCCCTGCCATGAGTTGAATGATATAGGGTCCAAGTAAAAGGGAAGATACGAACACCACAAGGGAGCTCACACCAATAAAGATCATACTGTGCTTAAAAATTCGTTTTAATTGCACGATATTTTGACTTCCATAATTATAACTTATGATCGGAGCGACCCCTACAGAGTACCCCATAAAGAAAGGAGTTAAAACAAGCATGACATAAAGCATGATCGTCACAGCGGCTACTCCTTCAACTCCTATAAACTCAAGCATTAACAGGTTAAATGCCAAGGTGACGACCGAGGTAGAAAGATTTGTAACCATTTCAGAAGAACCGTTGATACAGCTTCTTAAAAGGATGTTCCATTCAACCTTACATTTAGTAAAGTAAAGATGGCTGTTCCTGCTTACAAAAAAGTAGAGGATGCCGAGGACTGCCGGGATGATGATTCCTATTGCAGTCGCTAAAGCCGCCCCTTTAATCCCCATCTCCATGACCACAATAAATAGATAGTCGAGTACGATGTTTGTACTGCCCCCAATTAAGGTGATCACTAAGCTCAACTTAGGCTTCCCTGCTGTTACAAATAGCATTTCAAACATCACTTGGACGATTAACAGCGGACTAACCAATAAAATGATTTTCGCGTAAGTCAACGTGTAATCGAACAATGAAGCACTTGCTCCAGCTCCAAACAATTCTAATAATGGACGAATAAATAGTGACCCTGCTAGCATGATGATCAAGCCCAGCACAAACCCGCTTAATACGATAAACGTAAAATGACTTCTAGCTTCCTGATACTTATTTTCACCCATCTTTTTTGCAATCAGAGCACTGCTTCCAGTGCCAAGCATTAAGGCAATGGCAAAGATCAGGGCATAGATCGGCATAAATATATTAACCGCAGCCAGTGCAGTCGAGTTCACAAAACGCGCTACAAAGATCCCATCAACGATCGTATAAATGGATACAAAAATCATGACGCTGATCGTTGGCGCAGCATAAGCAAGCAGCGATTTCATTGTATGTTCTTTTTCAATTCCTGTTGTGTTATTCATCTGACCCTCTCCTATAAATCGCAAATTCCAATACTCGTATCTTAGAGTATAGAGTTACTCCATAGTCAAGGGTCATAGCGTAAGTTTATTCCTATATGCAGATAAGCGCAGCACTCGGCCATGTGGATGCCGGGTGCTGTGCTTTTTTAGGGCGACAGAGCGGCTGTTTTTTCCAGTTTCTTGCTCCATTTGTTCGAAATAATGGTATTCTTGTTCGAAATAATGAGGAGGTTGCTCGAAATAACTTGAAATGTGTTCGAAATACCGAGGAACATGTTCGAATTATCCCTCCTCACACTCTCCAAATGCGGCGTTTTCACCCGATCCGCAAAAAAAGATCCGAGCTTTGCATAATACTCTGCAAAGCTCGGATAGAAGTTAATCATTTTTGCTGTTATTCTCCTCTAATTTATCAAGTAATTCTACTAAATTAGGGTCATTAATATAATTTTCGATCATTATGATTCTTGAACTGTCAATTCTAATTCTTGCACGTTCTGCGAGGTCTTTGTGTACGACAACGAGGTCTGAATCTGTCGGTACATCCTCAATTCTGAAGTGCTTGACTTCAATATCAGTTATATCCTTCTTTTGCAGTTTCTTTCGGAACGTAGTCGCACCTAATGCACTGCTTCCAGCCCCGGCATCACATGCAAATGAAATTTTATTAATCTTTTTGTTAGTCTCTGTAGTTTGGTTAGCAGAAAGAACGCCTTTACCTTCTTGTTTCATCGATTTAGATTTAGTGATGGATTGGTCTAATGCCTGCTCGTCGTCATCGTTTTTGCCCAATTTCAAAATAATAGATGTTACAACGAAGGAGACGACTGTCGCAACCAGCACCCCTAAAATGATTCCTAAAAAGCTTCCTCTTGGCGTCAATGCGAGATAGGCAAAGATTGAACCAGGACTCGGCCCTGCTACTAAACCAGCATCAAATAAACTAAACACAGCTATACCAGACATCGCACCTGCAATCATCCCAATAATTGTAAGTGGTTTCATTAATACGTATGGGAAATACAGTTCGTGAATCCCACCAAAGAAATGAATAATGATGGCACCTGGAGCTGTTCGTTTCGCAATCTTTCCTCCGAAGAATGTGAACGCTAACAATAATCCTAGACCCGGTCCTGGATTCGATGCAACAGTGAAGAAGATCGATTTCCCAGCGTCTAGAGTAGCCTGCATTCCCAATGGATAATAGATCCCTTGGTCAATGACGTTATTTAAAAACAACACCTTAGCCGGCTCATTAATGATTGATAATAACGGCAGAAAACCTGTAGCTACAAGTGCTTGGATGGCTGTTGTAACACCTGTGTTCGCTGCTTCAATTACCGGTCCGATAAAGAGATAGGATATAATCATTAAGAAAAATCCAAGGATCCCTATCGAGAAATTGTTAACGATCATTTCAAATCCAGCTGGAATTTTATTATTAATCGCAGCATCAAACTTCTTAATGATCCAGCCGCCTAAAGGTCCTACAATCATAGCCCCTAGAAACATCGGAATTTCTGATCCGACAATTAACCCGATGGTCCCTAGAGTTCCCATTACAGCCCCTCTATGACCGGCGACCATCATCCCACCTGTAAAGGCTAGAAGGATTGGCAATACATAATTAATGATTGGTCCAACCATTTCAGCAAGATGTTCATTAGGAAGCCAGCCTGTTGGAATGAATAGAGCGGTTAAAAAACCCCATGCGATAAAAGCACCTATGTTAGGAAGGACCATATTTGTTAAAAAGCCGCCAAATGCTTGTACTCGAGCTCTTACAGATGGTTGCTTTTTAGTGTTTGCCACTTCTACTTCTGTGTTGGCCATTCTCAACACCCCCATAATATATAAAACATGTTTAACCCCGTGCTGATTACTCAGCTTGATCGATTAATTCGATTACTTCTTCTTCACTCGATGCATTGAGAAATTGCTCCATAATGTCATCATCCACAAGCAGCGAAGATAAATCAGAGATTAAGTCTAGGTGACCTTCGCTGTCTTCTGCAGCAAGAACCATCAGGATGCTAACTTCCTTTTCCTCTGGAAATTTCACCGGTTGTTCTAACTTCAACATAGAGATTCCTGTCTTGATGACGCCGCCCTCATTTTTAGCATGAGGAAGAGCAAATCCTAGAACAATCACGATATATGGTCCATTTTCATTGACGTTATTAATCATGTCGTCAATATATTGAGGGTTGATATTGCCCCCTTCTAATAGAGGGAGAGCAGCTTGCTTGATCGAATCTTCCCAAGAGTCAACCTGTTCCTTAAATTGGATCTTTCCTTTTAAATATGAACTTAACATGATGTATTCTCCTTTTTACCTTTTTTAAATTCTGCATAGCAGTCACAAATGGATTGTACCACTGATTCATTTTCTATCTTGGTGTAGTGAGAAACGGCGCTTTTTATCCCATTCTTTTCAACGAATTCTTGTAGTTCTTTTGCTTCGTTATCAACAGGCGAATTGAATAAGAAAGCAGCAGCTATCACCTTTTTCAGTCCTTCTATCGACTTTCCAGAATGATTCAGCTCAATCGCCGGTCTCACGATTCGTTCATCCTGACCGACCTTTCTGATAGGCGACCTGCCGACTCGTAAAACCTCATCACGTACATTTTTATTTTTAAATCGTGCGAGAGTTTCTTCTATAAATACAGCCATCTCTTCTCGATCGACGCCGAATCTGTCGCTGATATACTCTGCAGATTCTGCCATCGCAGCTTTTACCGCCGCCTCAATGCTTGGATGATCCAGGGCATCTTGTATAGTTGTTTCGCCTTCGATAAAGCCTAGATACGCGGTGGCTGCATGCGCCATATTCACAACATATAGCTTTCGTTCAATAAATAGAGTTAAATCTTCCACATAAGTTGCCCCGTTAATCTCCGGAAGCTCGTGATTCATCATTTCAGTTTGGTTAATAATCCAATCATAGTAGGGTTCCACTTGCGCATTATCAGCGTCGTCACTAAGTGCGAGTCGATCAATCACTGAATTAGGAAAACCGACAAAAGAACGAATGTCTTCAAATTCCGATTCAGTAAGCCTTTTCTTAATTTCTTCTTTTAACAGAGAAGAGGCATTTAACGTATTTTCATTGCTGATCAGATCTACTTTTGTTTTGTTCCGTTTCGAACGCTGTACAAGAGCTTTGCTCAGCACATGAGAGATTTTCGATAAATTGTCCACCCCTACTGACGTTGTGATGATATCCGCATCAATAAGTGCCTCAATCACTAAGTCCTCTTGCTCTATTGAGTTTAGTGCCTCTACTGGAGAAACTGTATACTGTGTACGGGTCTCATCCAATATGCCTATTGTGTACGATTTATTATCATTTAAACGATCAATCATCGGCCGGTTAACATCGACAAAACAAATGTGATAGCCCGTTTGATGAAGCAGATATCCTATTAATCCTCTTCCAATATTACCAGCACCGAAATGTACTGCATTCATGGTACACGCCCCCTTGTTTACAGTGTTTTCTCTATTCAAGATTGG
The DNA here is from genome assembly GCF_029094545.1 of Alkalihalophilus pseudofirmus. NCBI lineage: Bacteria > Bacillati > Bacillota > Bacilli > Caryophanales > Bacillaceae > Alkalihalophilus > Alkalihalophilus pseudofirmus. The sequence goes on from NZ_CP117835.1 coordinate 3,734,173, forward strand.
CATGGTATTGCCATAATGCTTTCATGTCTACGTCCCGGTCTCGTACGATAGTTAGAGCGACCGCATCTCCGAGGAGCAATAAGCTTTGTTCAAATAAACTCGTCATCGGCTGCACTGACTCAACTTCTCCCGGAAGATGCAGCTTCGTTTGTACAGGAATTCTTACAAATAGATCTGAATATTCACTCATAGAACTTTCAGGATTGGCCCCTATATGCGCTACAGTCGCATTATATTTCTTTGCTTTTTGCGCGATGATTAAAGGAAATGCTGTTTCTCCGCTTCCTGATCCTACGATGAGTAAGTCCTTGTCTGTAATTGCCGGCTCAGTAATCTGCCCGACAACGTATGTTTTCACCCCGAGGTGTGCAAGTCTTTTAGCGATTGACTTTAAAGACAATAGCACTCTGCCTACCCCGACAAAGAACACTTGATCAGCCTTGTTGATTTCCTCGACTAAGCGTTCCACCTCATCGCTCTTGATGTTCTCAAATGTAGTAGTTAATTCTGCGATAATATCCTTTGTGCTGCCGCTGAATTGGCTCATGATCTAATCGCCTCCTCGTTTAATCCTTCTGCTATCCGCATTTCCATAATCGCTTTGTTTTCTTTTAAGCTATTGTTTTTATCGTAGAAACTAGTGCTTCCGGCAACTAACATATCTGCCCCTGCTCTCACTAGATTCGGTATCGTATCAAACGAAACTCGGCCATCTACTTCAATTTTGGTTGATAAGCCTCGCTCTTTGATCATTCGTGCCATATCTTCTACCTTCTTCGCAGCATAAGAAACCTGTTGTTCCCCTTTGTCTGTTGCAAATCCAGGATTAATCAGCATAAGCAAAACCGTATCACATTCTGGCAGTACATAATCTAGCACAGAGATTGGCGTGGCAGGATTAAGCGCGATGCCGACTTTAATATTATTTTTTTTAATTAATTTAATGTAGCGGTCTACATGGCTTTCCTTTTCAATATGGAAGGTAATTTGCTCCACTCCCAGGTCAATCATTTCTTCTATAAAAAATTGATTATTCGTTGACATGATATGAACATCAAATTTTAAGTTCGTTACTTTTCGTAATTGTTTAATCGTATCAAGGCCGAGTGGCATGCTTGGACTGAAATGACCGTCTAGGATATCGATATGAAGGGTATCAATCCCCTCATTTTCTACTTTCTTAATGCTCTGTTCTAAGTTACATAGATCAGCACACATAATAGATGGATAGATCTCAACATTCCTTTGCATGTATATGCCCCTTTCTTCTTACTTTTAATCGTTACCCCCATTATATAAGTTTTAATGACAAAGTAAAGCGTTTTCTTGCATCTTTTTAATTTTTATTGCGTTTTCTTGCGCGTTTTCAGAAAGTTGTATATGGTATAATAAAGGAGAATGAAAGGGGTTATCATTATGTTAAAAGAGGAACGCCAACATAAAATTTTGCAAATACTAAATGACGAACATAAAGTGATTGCACGTGACCTTAGTAAAAGATTGCAAGTTTCAGAGGATACCGTCAGGAGAGATCTTAAGGATCTAGATAATCAAGGATTAATTAAACGAGTGCACAGCGGCGCCCTGCGAATTGGCCCGCCCGTTGTAGATTTCTCCACTAGACAAGGAATATCCAGCGAAGCAAAAAGTAAGTTAGCCGTTAAAGCGCTAGACTTTATTAAAGATAATATGGTTATTTTAATAGATGGGGGTACGACCAATCTTCAGTTAGTCAATCAACTCCCAAAATCCCTAAAAGCGACGATTATCACAAACAGCCCTCCCATTGCTATGGCACTCAATCAACACGACTCACTTGAAGTGATCATGATCGGAGGCACTTTGTTTAAAGAGTCGATGGTGAATTTAGGTATTGATACAGTAGAAGCTTTAAATTCAATCAGAGCAGATCTATATATTATGGGAATCTATAAAATTGATCCTCAAATAGGCATCAGCGTCCCAAGCTTATCCGAGTCTTTGGTTAAACGGAAAATGTGCGAGGTTTCAGCAGAAATTATCGGGTTAGTCACCCCAGATAAGTTGATGACGATGTCAAACCACATTATCTGTCCAGCAAACAGCTTAACGTATCTCATCACGGAAAATGTAAAATACGACATTAAACAGATGTATCAGCAGCAAGGGATTAGTGTAATTGATTGAGGTTGTTAGAGAGCAGGAAAGGAAGAGCGCAGCGAGGTTTCGCTGCTCTTTTTTAATTGACGCTGCTTTTTACAATTAATTACAGCCTTTATTCGAATTAATTGGATTGTTGTTCGAATTATTCAGCAGGTTATTCGAATAATCTGCGAAGCCGTTTGAATAATGAAGAAAGCTGTTCGAATTAATCTAAAAACACCTTAAAAGAGCACTAAAAAAGGCACCACCCCACTACTAGGTGATGCCCCAACCAAAATCTTACCATTACACTATTAAAGTTAATGGAGTTATAACTATATCATACCCATTATTCATTAATATAGAACATAAAATCACAATAAAATAGTCCCTGAACCTCACTAATAAATGCCAGTGAAATAAGCCTGTGAACCTAGTAAACCCTAATAGTGATATCAAAACAGTCACTTTCTCTACACTAAAATACATATAATAGATTTACAATTGAATAAGAAAAAGCAGCAACCATGTATTGGCTGCTGCTTTTCAACTTTACCAAACTACTCAATCCCTGTATATTTCACTGGAAGAGTCGCTTGGATTTGGTCTCCTGCTGATAGGTTAATGATGTATTCTGATAGATAGAAACTATCATCTCTGCCTAGGATGATGTTTGCTTTCCTGCCATCGTTAACAAAATAGTTGCCTGATCCGCTGCTTGGCTCGACCTTGTAGCGTCCTTCTTCAAGATCCTCTCCGACCGTGAAGTAGCCTGCTGGTAATGTACGAGGTTGCTCTTGCTTCTCCAAAATCCCTTCGTTCAACTGATCAAGCTTCGACTCACTATCAGAAATCTTTTGCATAACGCCAGCTAACGACGCTTCTTGTTGACCAATTTCTTTAGCCAGATCATTCTTCTCGTTTTCAATATTTTCTTTATCAGAAACTAGAGCTAGTATCTCTTCATGCTCTTGGTTTAATTTATCCAGCTTTCCTTTTTCGCCAGCTAGCTGTTTATTCACCTGCTCTAGTTCCTCATTTGCTTCCTTAATCTGTATTCGAACGGAAAGTAATTCGCCATCCATTTCCTCGTATTTCACTTTCTTATCACTCAGCTCCACTGCAGCATTTCCATGTCCTACGCCATAACTTAACAACGCTATTACAAGTAACAACACTACAGCTGAACCGCCTATGATGCGTTCTTTCTTACTTAATGATTGAAATCTTTCTTTTAATTGATTCATAGTTCTCCTCTAAATATGTAAAAGTATGTATAGATTTACACCGAACTAGTAGTATATATGATATGAATGACTAAATATATAGGCTAAAAGTCGTTAGATTAATCTCAATACGAGTGGTGATAGATACCATTCCTTGGTATGATTAACTGCGTATTGGAGGTTAGAGAATGTTACGTTGGTCTAAAAAGAAAAAAGTAATTGTGAGCCTCATTGCTGCTGCAGCTCTTGTCTTTAGTTTTCTTTTCTTTATCAGGTATGTGCCTACTGGATTTGTAAATGCCTATACGATTGCTGAACACAGGGAAGTAGTGAAAATTGATAGGGTTTCAACTAGTGGATGGGGATCACCTGCAACCTACAGAGTTCAGTCTCTTAGAAATCCCAAGCTTTGGTTTACCGTTAAGGTGGCGAGGTCATCTATTTTAGAACTGCCGCAAAGTGTTATAGAGGATACATACGAGGACGGCCAAACAACCTATCATGAGCAAATGAAGCTTGATACGGTTACCGGAGATATTGAGGAATTAGGTTTTCATGGGATCGATGAAGAAGATATCATTTTAGATTTTCTCCCCACTCACCGGAATGAAGACGGAGTAAGTCTTAAAACGCTCAGCTTAATGAGTGAAGATAAACTGAACTTTAGACAGTTTAAAGAGGAAGAACTTCCGAGAATCTACCAGTTGCTGGCTCTCATCCACAACAGTGGTGCAGCTGTTTCTCGGATCTATATTGATGACGAACAAACACTATCGCGCCTTCGTTTTGACGGTTATGTATCCACCACACCGCTTTCCCAGGAAGAACTGTATGATTATCTTAGAAAAACAAATCGGGAAATAAGCAACTATGAATCGCAGGTGAAATGGGAAAGTGAGTTTGAGAAAGTAGAAAATGAGCGGTTCACATTTGGGTTTGATTCTACAGACCTTATCTATCAATGTACCGATTTTACTGATGAGAGCATTTGTAACGAAATTTATTTAACTATTCGATATGAGCATAACGGTCTCACTTCGGAAAATGAGCACCTAGTAGCAGATGTGTCTGTCATCCTCAACTTAGTCGAGGATACGATGACGGAGCTAGAATCATATGAACTCTTTTTTGTAGAAGAGCTTGATAACAATTGGTATAAGGAAGTCCGTTTCACGAATGAAGAGCGCGAGCAGTTTGAGTCGGTGGAGCAGTTAGTTGAGGAATTGTTTTAGAGCAGCAAGAGGGTTGCTGCTCTTTTTTGTACTAGCTTAATTCCCCGCAAACATCTGCGTATAATATCTGCTATAACCTTTCGTACCGCTATGATAACCGATCCCTATTCGGTGAAAACGGTCGTTAATCATATTACGGTGGTGTCCGGGGCTGTTGATCCAGCCGTTTGTCACTTGCTCGGCGTCTGTATAGCCGGCTGCAATATTTTCTCCCGCTGTGCGGTATGAAATATTGAACCTATCCATCATCTCAAAAGGGGTTCCGTAAGTCGGTGAGTTGTGGGCAAAGTACCCTACATCATGCATGTCTTTTGACTTTATCCGAGCGACATTACTCAATTCTACATCTAGGGCGAGCGGCGATCTGTTATGCTTTTGGCGTTCCTCATTTGTTAAGATAAAGATTTCAAGCTCAGTATTTGAGATTTGATTTACGTCACCAATTACTTGATAAGGAGCCAGCCTTTGCAGCAGCGCTTGTCTCGTCGGATCTACTGGCTTCGCTGATGAACCACTCGATATATAAACTGTTTTACTTATATTATCCCACCTGACATTGGCACCAAGAGCTTCTCCAACAAAACGAAGAGGCACAATCGTTCTTCCATTCACGGCTTTGGCTGCGACGTCCAATTGATGAGACTGTCCATTTATGAAAGCTTGCCTAGAACCAAGCGTCAGCTCGACTGTTTGAGTTCCTCTTGTAGCGGTAATTTTCTTTGTCGTGTTGTTGTATGCTACATTCGCTCCGAGAGATTCAAAGATTCCCCGCATCGGAACGAGTACTCTACCATTTTCTACTACAGGCTGCTGGTCATAGACTTGTACATTTCCATTCAGAACAACTGATACAGGCTGTGCGCTCGTACTGTTTGCACCAATAAGAAATAGAACCATCACTAAACTCATCACAAACATCAGCTTAACTCTACCCATAAAATTCCTCCTAATAAATGATTTACCTGATTACTAGTATACTATATTGGGAGGGGACTACACGGTGCTTTTGCCCCATGCCAAGGTGTCAATCGAATCGTTAATTAATCCTAAAGAAGTTTTCAAGCCAAGATTTCGGTTTTAAAACTTCTATCCAGGACCTGATTTAGGAGTATTTGCAGTATCAATTAATTTTTTAGTTAACTGTAGCAGCTAGATTAGACAATTTGATTCTGCAATAAATGCACAAGTTTCTACCCTGATTATTACACAACCTACTTCCTAACCTTCTACCCTGCGCAGTTCCCCATTATTTAAAGAAGATATATATAATAAAAATTAATAATAAACACTCACCCCCAAGCAGCCAGCCACCATATTCGCTTAAAGAATTGTAAAAATAACCATTTCTATAAAATGAACTCATTGACCCCTCTCATTTTTCTGTTTTCACCTACTTGTTTTGCCAAAAACCCACACTGGAATATCCTTATATTGAGATTTTGGCAATATGACTCATCTATTAAAAGGCTGTATGCTTAACATCTAAACAAAGCTTCCACCGATTCACAATACAACCTCTTCTGCTCTTCCGCTGCACCCGCGTAATACTTCGCACACTATTCGTCTCTAAATAGACCAGCGCAGCTTTATTGTATTTATAAAAATAATAACTGCTCCATTGGTAGTGTTCGGGGCGTTTTCTGGTGGTGACAGACACCAGAACTCCTCAATCATTCTAGCAGACAACCATCAACAAACATAATATTGAAAATAAACTATCATTTTACTATACTAGTCTATGTTTACAAAATGTATAAAGGGGTGGAAAGATTTGAAAAAATTTAAAGGAATTTCATCCATTTTAGGGGCGGCTTTTTTAGCACTGTCTTTGGCAGCCTGCTCGGACTCTACTTCTAGTGAGCCGGCAGAAGTAGAGCCTGCAGAATCGACGCATCATATTACAGAGGAGGAAGTTCTGGAATTCCAACAAAGCTGGGGAGAAGGAATTGTTCATATCGGAGAAGTTTACAGTGAGGGCGGCGACTATGAAGCCGCTGCTACTGAACATATCGAACGTTTCTATGGTTACGACATCGGCAATGTTCTTTTCAAACCAACCTTAGCTAAAGAAGAGCGTTTCCGCGATACCTTTGAAGGCGCTTTGTCCTATTTCATAGGAGGAAATGAAGCGTATCCTGAAGATAATGGATTTGCTATTGTACCTTGGAGAGATGTTCAATGGGAAAATGAAGGGGTTATTATTGAGGGAAATAAAGCTGTAAGTATGGGTGTGTATTACTTTACACCAGCTGACGGAGGAGAACCGGTCGAAGTGGAATACAATTTCGCTTATACAAAAAATAATAATGGCGACCTAAAAATCGTCCTTCACGGCTCTCATTATCCATATAGTCCTACTCAGGAAATCACAGAGGAAGAAGTTCTGGAATTCCAGCAAAGCTGGGGAGAAGGAATTGTTCATATCGGAGAAGTTTACAGCGAGGGCGGCGACTATGAAGCTGCCGCTACTGAACATATCGATCAATTCTATGGTTACGACATCGGCAACGTTCTTTTTAAACCAACCTTAGCCAAAGAAGAGCGTTACCGCGATACCTTTGAAGGCGCCTTGTCTTATTTCATAGGAGGAAATGAAGCGTATCCTGAAGATAAGGGTTTTGCTATTACACCTTGGACAGATGTCCAATGGGAAAATGAAGGGGTTATCATTGAGGGAAATAAGGCTGTAAGTATGGGTGTGTATTATTTTACACCAGCTGATGGAGGAGAACCTGTCGAAGTAGAATACACTTTCTCATATACAAGAAATACCGATGGCGAACTGAAAATGATCCTTCACAGCTCTCATCTTCCGTATAGTGATTAAGTAGACAGATTATCCTGACACTAAATCACTTAAAAACCTTCCAATAAAATTGTCATGCGTGTATGCTTCTCAATTATACAGAAAGGATGTTATTTATATAGCCTAAGCGGCTCATTCTGTCTGCAATATCACTCAATTTATCGATTTAACTTGATAGATCAATGATTACTAAACAGCCATCCTCTAGCACAAGGTGCTAGAGGATGGCTCTCTTCAAATCAATCTCTCTTCTAAGCATGGACATCGCCTCTGGCATATATCTTTCTATTAAAGGAAATCCAATAAACTTTTGTCGTACCCTACCCTTCTCTATTAAAACAGCTTCAGTTAATTCGATTACTTTCCCCATGTCTAACTCAAGCACAATTACGCATGAACCAACTTCAATGACTTTCACTACAGCTTGGTCTTTGGATGGTGACAGCACGAGCGCCCAGTTGGTGTTAACACAGTTAGAAGACGTATTACCATTATTAATTAACTATTTAAGTTATTTGTAGGATCTCCATCAGGGTTACTTCTTTCGTAGCCACCACCATCCTCTTTACTTAAATTTACAGATGTATCTCCATCCCCGTCTCTCCAGTATCCTTCAACAACCGTTCCATCTGCACGTTCATAACCATTTACATAATGAGGATCAACATTGTGAGTACCAGGCTCTACGCTTTCAGCAGTCGTGCTTACACTCTCTTCAGCAGAAACAATCCCATCTCCATCAATTGCCTGAGTGTCTCCTGTGGCTTTGCCTAGGTCGTTAAATCCTTGGTCCATACGATTCGAATCTTGAGTAACAATACTAGCCCCTATATCCCAAGCTCCACTCGCAGCTTCACCTAGTTTATCACCTGCAAATTGAGAAGCATTTTTTACTCCATCACCAATTTCTCCTATGAATTTACTACCTGACACTTCACCAACAACTTTTATAGCGCCTCCTGCAACGCTGCCAGTTACAGTACCAACAAATGAACCTAATTCCTTCAAAAATCCCATTTTGATCACTCCTATTAAATTTTCAAATCACAAAAAGCCCACCAAAAAAAAGGTAGACTACTAGCACAAATCTATCTTATCTGGTAACAAAGCTAACTTAGCAATTGCAATAGGCCCGTAACTTCGCTTCCCTACCTTTCGTAAAAATCACCTTTTTCAGAATGATTATTCGACAAGTAGGTATCTTGAACCATAATTGAATTATAAACAATAGTTCTAAAGTATCAATACTTTCGACATAATAAGACAAGATTTGTTAGGGATTTTTAACTCTACACAGTATCTTCGGGTGGTGACAGCCCCACCAAAAAAAAACCTCATTTCCTCAAAACACCTCTTTCCCTCCGTCAAATCATGTCGTTTTCACCGTTCAAAACTGCTGTAACCCGCATTCCACCGTTTTCATTTTCACATTTTACCTATGTGCGTGTATCGTTTTTTTGGTTTATGCTAGCCCTATAAAAACGTAAGGGGGCAGCATCTATGCAGTCAGGTCATATTTATCAATTCACTCACTTAAGCAACTTCGATTCTACGGAGGAATTTAACGAGGCGATAACGGTTCATTTCAAAAGGCACCTCCAGCAATTTACGAAAGCAGAAACCATTGCTCTTAACCGCTTGATTCGCTATAGCGTGAAGTATCACGGAGTATGTAATGCGAGGGCATCCAAAATAGTACAAGCAACCCATACCAATCAGCCAGGTATTTCCCGTTCAACGTTTGAGAGAATGCTGGTGAAGGCTAAAACGTTGGGCATCATTAAGATCCATCACACGTTCCGCAAAGGCGGCGGCTACTCTCATTGCGTCTATGTCTTTCAGCCTCCAGAAGAACCGGAAACGAAACAATTGAAGGAGCGCCCACATACTGAAAAGCCTGATGCACCAATGCCTCAAGCTACGAAAATTTCTCCTAAAGCTTTTATAAAACATAAAGCTATAAAACAAAATCAAGATCATAGTCATACTAGTACGACCGCTCCTTCAATTGAGCAATCACTCAATTCAACCATTCCAAAACGCTTCGTGAATCTCACCGAACCATTTACCACCCTCGCCCCGCAATTTACCGAACGACTTTGGTACAGTGCCTTATCTGCTTATAAACAAACCGGCCACACTGAACCGGTTGAAGACTCTCTCCCTCTGATCATTCAAGCATTCAAAGTAACAATCGCTAAATATAAAGATAACCACATTGAAACGACGATCTTTCAATACTTTTACGGAACGTTTCTTGCGCTGCTTGCTGTCGAAGGAAGAAGAAAAAGCGCAGAAAAGCACGGAATTCCAGCATGGCTTGTGAATTAGAAAAATAAATTCTGAATATATTCCATTTATATCCAAACCTTTAACTATAGGTTATGTTCTTATAATTCTAGCCATTGAATAATTTGGGGTAAAGGAGCTAGAACCATGCAAAAATCCCCCGAATTAAACAGAAGACTAGGCAGAATGATTCGTCTTATCCGCCAAGAAAAAGGGATGACACTAGAGAAGCTTGCAGAAAAATCCCTTATCACTCCGAAACACCTCAGCTCAATAGAACGAGGAAAAACATCCCTTTCTGTTGTGAACTTACTCTTGATTGAAAAAGGGCTGGGAATGAAAAAGCCCGGTGGCATTTATACAGGTGACCTCATAGAGCTGTACGAACATTTATATGAGTATGTACATGACCTTGATCAAGCAGATAAATAAGACATCCCCTCTCCCTCTACTACCATTCACAGCACACACCCCACCACTAATCCCACTAAGGAGCGATCCCCTATGAGACGACCCTCAATTCTGAAAAGCTATGACATCAACCGAGACACTGTGGCCATTGTGCCAGCCTACTCACCCGACTATGACACGATCGTCTATGAAACCGACCATACCTATTATGTCAAGGAGCTAAGTCACAGCATGATTGAGCGGGCGTGTATAGAGGGAGGCGCTACGTGCGAGGGGAGGCGTGATGCAGTTAGTAAATTAATCAATGTCTCAAGCAAGATCCCGATCCCAATTGACCCGCTGAATCATATCTACGCCTTCCCCACTAACTCTCCATCCAAATTCGAATGCGTCTGGATCTTCTACCACCACATCCACACCTTCAAAAAACTCTCCAACCAAACACTGATCACCTTCATGAACCACCACCAGCTCACCGTTGATATCACTCATTCGACCTTTGAAAAACAAGTCCAGCGTACGTCGTTTTGTATTGTCAGGCTGACGCAAAGGCCGGTGGAGAGGAAGCGGCGGTTGGAGTATGTATGAGGAAAGATAAAAAGAGACTACGAAGGTAACGAATATTTTATACCTAAGTTGTTTGGTCCTTATAAACAGCTTAAAATCTAACATAGCTACGTACGCAAAAATACAGCCAGGTCAAGCACCTCTGCTCAACCTGACTGTTCATTTGTGAAACTCAAGCAAATATCAATACAGATTTCACTTTAATAAGACAAGATTTCGATGGCAATTTAAGCTACCCAATACTCTAATTAGTAAACTCATTCTATAATAGGGATCTTAAATGACTTTCCCATACACATGGGCATCAATATGTTCACTCTTTTTGAAGATAGCCTCTTTACGAGTTCCTTCTCTATTGTAGTTTTGATTTTCTAGTAATTTCATAATGGCTAGATTATTCTCAAGCACGTCTGCTTCTATGCGTCGTAAACCAATATGATCATAACAAATCTCTTCTAAAGCATGAAGGATATGTGTAGCGTACCCTTTTGCCCAAAAGTCAGGCTTCACAATAATGCCTATTTTACAAGAACGGTTTACATTGTGTATATCAAATATTTGCGCGAGACCAATTTCTTCCTTTTGGTCATTTACTACTTTAAAATGTTTTTGTTTTCCATTTTTAATCCATGACTCTAATTTACTTTTTAATGAAGGTTTATTTTGAGGATAATTGTACCCTAAAATGGCAGTATCGAAAACTTGTGAATCGTTATATAACTCGTAAACTAACCCTAAATCTTCTATTTCAAGCGGTAACAACTTAATGTTCATATCAGTCTCTCCATTTCTACATAGCTTTTTCTTGAGAATAGTTTTCTTGATTATTAAATGGGTGAAACCAGTACCTAGTAATTATTAATAATGTGAGAATACTCAACACTCCAAAGATTATTTTCAAATCAAAAAACTCTGCTAAAATACCTCCTAGTAATCCTGCTAATGGCAAAGTAGATTTGCTTAACATCAAAAACAATCCATTAACACGACCTAAGAGATTCTCAGGAGCAATTTGCATTCGTAATGTTTTATTCATAACATTAAAAATAATGATAGGAGCAGTGTGTACAACCATTGCTATGCTTAAGGTAATCCACTCCACACTTAAAGCAACCATGCCAATGCCAATACAGCTAATAAATAAACAAATGAGTAACATACGATTAATATGCTTAAATCGCCTTATAATAGATGGGATCAAGAGCGTTAATAGAATTTGAAATACTGCTGTTATGGTATATATCAAACCTAATTGCTCTGCACTTATGCCAAGGACATCTCTTGAATAAAATACCAACATAGCTACAATTACTGCATTGGAAATGTTCACTAACATCATAATAGTAATTAAAGGACCTAATGTATTGTGTTTAAAGACATATTTGGCACCTTGCAAAAGATGATTAAACGACTGACCCTTCGTTACCTTCAGTTTGTTGGATTTACTCACTTTGTAAAATAATACTATTACAGCTATTAAGAGAAAGGATACTGCATCAATAAGCAAAACTAGAGGTGCGCCTACGAGACTTATCAATATACCAGCTAAAGCACTTCCGAATAATAGTGACGTGGAATCAATAAATTGAAAAGAAGAATTAACATTAACTATCCTATCTTTAGAGAACATTGATGGAATAATACTGTTTAAAACCACACTAAAGATCGCACCCCCACAAGCAATGAGGAAACCAAAAATAAAAATTGGTATGATGCTGTCATACCTCGATAAATGAAACACTACTATAGCGAGTAGACATAAACCTTGAGATAGAGCTGCTGTGAAAAGTAAAAGCTTATGGGAAAATCGGTCTGCTAATAACCCTGCTATTGGTGAAATAAATAAGAATGGGATTGTTTCTAAAAAGAACATGACCCCCATATAAAAAGAAGAGCCTGTTAACTCATAAATAAGCCAGGGCATAGCTAAAAGATATAGCTTGTCACCTATTTTAGAAACTAAAGTCCCAATAAAAAAGAGAGCAAAGTTTCTAGATTTCAGGAAATTCATTCCTCTAGATCCTTATAATAATTTTTCATTAACTCACTAGCCCACTCCGGCTGCCTAACTTCCCCTATAGGTGCAAATTCACTCATATAAGGTTTTATATCTAATACAGGCGTACCATCAATGGCATCTAATGCTTGAACTGTTAGCTCTCTTCCGTTTATCTCTAAAAGCCGACACCTAGATACACCCAATGCATTTGGCCTAGCCTTCGCTCTCTGCCCAAATATTCCAACGCTTGGCCACTCTTTATTATTCCTTGGGTGCCTCGCACCTAGAACAACTTTTTCAGGCTTTACCTGGTTCATATGAAAAATAATCTCTAAATGCGAAAAAGACTCTAACCCTTTAAGAGAATCCTCAGGCAAGTCAGAATTCAACTCGATTTTACTAATCACTCCTCCCCAGTTATCATCTTCCATTTCTTTCCTTGGAGAGCTGACAACTCCCAGGTAACTCCCTTGATACATATCCATATTATCCACCCCAGATCTCGTCTCTGACTAAGATATTTCCCTTTTCTAATTTCTGAATACTTATATAGATGTCCTTTATATCACAGGCCTCACTCTCTGCAATCAGCTCTTGTATGGCTCTCAATAGTTTGTGAACCTTAGCCAATTTATGTGATTCCTTACAAAGAATATGAACAATAGGTGCTGGATTATCAGTTGATTCCCAGTCTTTTTTATAAAACACTTTAGTTTCCATCCATGTGATCCAACAGTGCTCAGAAGATATCTCTAATAACCGTGTTACCTCTACTGAAATGTCCTTTAATAAATTCTCATCTTTAGGGAGAGACAACGGACTCTTTATTGTTATAATTGGCATATATCATCGCTTCTTTGCTACAAGCATGACTGTTCGCACAGGAATAAAAAAATCAATTTCTTTATATTCTATTCCTAAGCTTTCAATCAATGTCGCAGGAGCTTCTTTTAATTTCCTTCTAATGGCTGCCTCTGCTTCTGGACCTGATGAAGCAATCTCACACCAACGTTTCACACCAACGCCACCAGTTTTCTCACTAAGGTTTTCTCTGGTCTCTTCAATTAAAAAACCTTCATCTTCAAGTAAATTCACCCAATCGTTTAAAGAATAACTTTTTACATGAGTCTCATCATGCAAAACTTCTATCTCGTGGTTAAATTGATCTATTAACTCGTCATCATAACCTTGAAGATCAATTATACAAACCTGGCCCTCTGGCTTCAGTACCCTATACATCTCTTGTATTGATTTCTTAATATCATCAAAATGATGCGCAGCCAGCCTTGTCATCACAACATCAAAAGCCTCTGAAGGGAATGGTAGTTCCTCCGCATAAGCATTCACAGTCTGCAGCTTTTTATTTTTAGATTCAGCTAACTTAGCAACATTCTTTAACATAGAGGTTGAAGGATCTACACTGATTAATTCTTTATAATCAAACGATAATCCTAAGTGCCCAGCACCACATGCGACATCACACATACGACTATCCGATTGATCCCCCAACAACTCTTTTAAAATTTCAATGCTTGGGCTAGACTTATGAACTTCACTATTCAGAAAATTATTAGCTATCTCATCAAATCTCTTTGCACTTTGATTCACGCAATTCCCTCCTTAATATCAGGTCACTTAAAGCCTTTACAGGATCATCATATTCCAGCTGGTTCACATCTAAAGAATGACCTAACCCTTTTAAAATGACGAGCGCTGGATCTTTTCCCCACTCAATATTATTCAAGCTATCGACACCATATGTTTCAGGTTTGATTAAAGATTCCATGGTTACTTCTTCTTCTAAAGAAATGTAGTCTTCACTCCCATAGATTAATGAAACAGATTCTATAAAGGCAGGGATGTGAATTTCCTCAAAAATAACAGACCCTATTAAAATAATAGATACCTTGTAAGACAAAGTATTTATAAGATCCATAATTAGATCTGCCCCTAATGACATACCCATTAAAGTAATAGACTGATTATCATCTACCTTCTCTTTAACAATAGATAGGACTCTCTGCAGCCGGTCCAGCCTTTTACCGTATTCTTCATCAAGTACTGGACTGGACAAGTCTTTTCTTTCAGGAAAATCAAATCTAAATACTCCAACCTTTTCTCTCTTCAAACTTTCCTCCAAATGGTTATATAACTCTAATTCTTGAAAAGCCCCCCCTTCATCATACCGGCTCATCTGACCAGACTGCACAATGAGTAGACAATGCTCATAGTCACCAGAAGGGAGGCTTTCATGTATTCTTAGATTCTTAATCATAGGCCACTATTTGTTACAAATTTCCGTTGTGAAGTTTCCAATCTTATTGTGAAAGTATATAGAAATAATTTCTTCATGTAAGGCTTCACCATCTAAAGTAGGGATAAGAGTATTCTCATCGACTTTAAGTAATAACCTATTTTCAATTAACGAAGAAATCACCTCTGCATAAGGTGTGTCGGTTAACAAATTGACACCGAATTGTTTCTGATACCTCTCCACTTTAATTGGCTGGTTAGCTTTATAGTTAAACCCAAGAGCTGTCGAGATCGCTTGATTCCCTTCTAATAACCTTCCAAATGATAAAGGATTTTCATTGCTTTCCATTGCTTCTACATACTTTCCTATATCGCTGATATTATGTGTTTGAAGTACTGTATCTTGGCCACCTGTCAACCATCCATATACACCAGGTCCATAGGCAATCATAGAATCATAACGTTCCCACTTGTTTTTTGAAATTTGTGGGATGTTACCTTCTGCATAGGTGTCAGGACGGCTCCACCAACCACATGGGCTTGGCTGATAACCATATTCTAGAAAGACCTTCAATATTTCTTCACGCATCGTATAAGTCATCTCTAAACTAGGAAATAAGTTCGCATTTTCCATCTTTTCTCTAACACGTTTATTATTCCATAAGGAGCTATTACCAATACCCATCTTCTGTCTATCAGCATTCCTTAACCTATATATGGTAATAGTCGGCACTCCTTTTTCACATAATATTCTTACATCTTCAGCGATACTCATGGGTGTTTGATATGGTAAGCCGAAGATCACGTCCACATTAAAAGGCTTTTCTGTAACTAATAGTTTATCGATTGCGCTAAGTGACATGGCTCGATCGTGTTTGCGTCCCACTGCATTTATAACCTGATCATCAAGAGACTGCACACCTATACTAAAGCGATTGAAGCCCATTTCAATTGCTTCGGCTAACTCATTTCCTTGATAGTTGTCGGGATTACCTTCTAAAGAAACTTCACATCCATCCGCTATATAATAATTTTCTTTGATATGAGTCATTAGTTTCCTCAGATGATGAGGCTTCAAAAGAGAGGCTGTTCCACCGCCAATATAAATAGATTCAATTCTCGCTTTACTTACCCAGTTATTCCTATGTAAATTCTCGGTAGATTCTTTAATCAGAAGGTTCACCCAATTTTCTAAAACTTCTTCTTCATTACCATCTTCCGGGAGGTATTTCTTAACGTAATTACAAAAGTGGCATATATAAGAGCACAGAGGTACGTGAAAATACAAAGTGGAAGGTTTACCCGCACCATCGAAGTCTTGATACATTTTCTCAGCGTCACCACTGCTTAGTTTCGTTCCAAAATTTGCTGTTACATTTATATTATAATCAGTATGAGAGATTTGTAATTCTGGATGTCTTTTGAGTAATTCTCCAAGGTTTAATTCAGTATAGCTAGTAGACATGGTCATCCCCCTTATTTGTGCATTTCAAGTTTAAGAGTATATCCTTCTTGCTTACGTTGCTCCCAATAGCGGTTTGCTTCAATCATAAAAATTTGCAAATACTCTGTTGCTCCGCAACCTAACTTATCTTTGGATACATTCTTAGCAAGTGGCGGACATCGAAATTGACACCAAATATCTTCCTGATAAACAGCACAAGACTGACAGCTCTTAAAATCCTCAAAAGTAATGTTTCTAAATTCATCAAAACCGCCTGACCAAATATCAGCAAATGAATGTTCTCTTAGGTTCCCAGCCATAAAATCTTCATTACTCATACAATTACTACAGGGATATACATCACCGGCGCTATTTATATACGCAATAGAACGACCACATTTTTCTTGGTTAGTTGCTCGTTCTAGCTTCTGACAAAATTTAATCGTCTCTAAACTAAACATTCTACTAGCTTCTTTAGACTCATCTTTTGGAGGAGCTTCGTATTCAGGCTTACTAAACTTGTCCATACATCGTTTATAAATGTCAATTGATTTTGAGATGTGTTCTGGCTGCAATAAAATATCTGGATGTAGTAGAGCACGCCCAATAGGGTGTGTTTCTAGCCATTGCGGACGCGGATATCCGTTATTTACACACCATTCAAATATTTCTTCTGCATCGTCTAGATTGTATCGATGAACTGAAATAGCTGTACGGAAAGCATGTCCATACTTCTTCATTAATTCAAATTTCTCTCTTAGCTTAGGGAAATCCATTCCCCCTCGAATTGTTCTTTCTGGGTCAGCCGTATCAAAGCTAATAAAAAAAGAAGTATTCGGTGTGAGGGCTTTTAACTTTTCTTCTGTTATTAACATTCCATTTGTGAATATTTGAGTGTAAAACGGTTTTGTTCTCGCATAATTTATTATCTCTACCGCATCTTTGTGAGCAAAAATTTCTCCCCCACTTAAAAAAAGCTGTAAGACTCCTACTTCAGCTAGTTGGTCAATGGTGTCTTTAATCAAATCAGTAGACATTTCATTTGGCCTCTTTAGAGCTGAGTTAGCATAACAATGTTTGCACCTTAAATTACATAAATTTGTCGTTTCAATAAAAGCTATAGCCGGAGCACTCAAATGAAATTTATCCAGATCCACTAGCGGTTCATCAATCATATATTCCTGATAATTAATAGAAGAGGCCCTCCGAGTCCCATTATTAACTTCATCTAACAATGGTTGTATTGTTTCTTCAAAAAAATGGACTTTTCCGGTTGGAATTAACCCCACCAGTCCTCCATCATTTATTTGATATGGTATTTTTACCATTCATCACACCACCTAACTTGCTTAAGAGGCGCCTAGGCGCCTCTTAAGAAAAGTATTAATTAATCAATTTCATCAAGTTTTACGCTTCCGGTACCTGCCCCAACAACAGCTAATGTGATTCCATCTTTCGGCTGCTCCTTTTCAAGGCGGATACGTTTTAATGTACCTGAATTTTTCTTCATACACTTCACCCCCATAATAAATTGTTTGAACAACAGCACCTTCTGGCTTGTTCACTTTACAAATTAGATAAAAATCTCAATTTGCCTATCAGTATAAAAAATAAAATAAATATTCAAAAATTTCATAAAAAAAGAAACCCATCCTGCATGTTGAATACACAGAATGGGTTATGTTGTTATTTCATTTTACTCCCAAAAAGATAAATAGTTTTATATAATCATAGTATCAAGTTTTAAGGTTGATTGGTTTCAGAAAGTGGCAAGGTCTCTTTAAAGGCACCCACATCATCAGAAGCATTTACAATCATCGTAGAAGCTGTAAATAGGAAACATATACCGATCAAAAAGCAAATTGTTATTTTTTTCATTTTATTCACTCCTTATTTTATAGTTATAAATAATCATACATCACTCTTTCCATTTGAAAACAATAAAATTTCGACATAAAAATTTTAAGGAGGTTCTCATTTATGGAACATTTTGGTGAGATTATCAGGAGAGAAAGGAAACGCCAAAAGAAGACTCAAACCATGGTTGCTGGTGATATAATTTCAGTCAGCACATTAAGTAATATCGAGACTGGTAAGATAACTGAAATTCACCCAACAGTTTTTAATCATCTTGTAAGCGCTCTAAATTTAAGCAATGAAGTATTTACTGATAAAAAGGTAATCGATAAAATCAAAAGCTTATTAACTCAAGCTTCTACTTTCGAAGCTCTTCAACATGAGAAATCCGAGAAGATCTATCTCACTATATTAGAACTAGCTTCAGAATCACATTTGTATTCTTTTAAAGCTGAAGCTCATAGAAAATTAGGCAATCACTATTTTAATTTGCGAAGGTTTGAGGAGGCAGAAAAGCAATTAAAAGAGGCGATGTCTACCTTCTCTAGTTTATCTAGTGAAAGTAAAGGGGAGTTTAAGTGCAAGATTAAACTCGCAGCAATCAAATTCGCTAAAGAAAAGTATAAAATGGCATTAACCGAATTTGAAGAATTATACGATCAGGCATCAGGTAACCAAACACTTAAAATCTATAAAGGCATTCTTCAATATAATATTGCTTCAACGTATTACCGATTAAATAACTTTAATAAGGCTAGTTATTTTTGTGAAGAATCCATTGAGAATTTATTACCGGATGACAAAGAGTATCTGATAAGTACTTTAATCCTCTCATCGATATTGTTGACTAGGAATGGGTACTACTTACTAGCCCGTGCTAAATTAACAAAAGCCCAAGAATATGCTAACAACTTTAATAAACCTATTCTTCTAACAAAAATCCTTCATAATATTGGAGAAATAGATAATCAGAGTGGGAATTTAGGTAGTGCAAAAGACTATTTTAGCTCAAGCTTGGAATTAAATATGAACCTGAATAATGACCTTGGAGTGGCAAGGAATAAGATGGGCTTAGCTCATATCTATTTAAAAAATAAAGAGTTTTCACTCTCTAAAGAATTAGCTGAAGAAAGCTTGATGCTTTTTAGAAAGACACACTCTAAATTTGATGAACTAGAATGTCTTATCCTTCTAAGTGGTGTATACAAACAGCTAGCTCATACTTCTTTGGAATTAGATTCCTTATTAAAAGCTTATAGCATAGCCCAGCTTCTAAATAGAAAAGAAACATTGTTTCATATTTCACTCAAACTAGCATGGTTTCATAAAAGTCAAAATAACCTAGAAAAATGTAACGACTATCTACATAAAGCTCTTACTTTAAAAACAGAAGACTTCCTATTATAAAATAGCCTTGCACGAATTAACCTTGTGTAAGGTCCCCAAATCCCGAAACACCACAAACAAAAAAAGCCCGCTAAAGCACAGCGGGCACATCTCCTAATTATAATTCTGCCTTTACCAAATCCCATAATCGATCATCTTTTATTATACTCGTTACATTATTAAAATCACCTGTAAATACGATAGAATCATTGAATGTTATACTATTTACCGCTTGTTTATATACATCTAAAGTTAATGTCAGCTTAAAATTTTGTTCATCTTTGTAAGTATAAATTAATTATCCATCATCTATATTGCCAGACTCACTGGGTAACTTTGAAAAAGTTCTAATAAATCATATTCATCATATTTTATAAACATTTATTTCCATATTTTTTTTATTTCGAGGGTACAGAAACTGCCACTAACACCGGCCGCACTATCTATCGAGTAGAGACCGGCACCCAAACTAATTTGCTAGGTACTTTTGATTGATGGTATTAACAAGATTGGTCATATTATTTATCAATTCATTATTGTCTCTAACTGTTCCGTCTTCTTGTTTAATTAGTTGAATTATGGAGTTTAATTCATCACTTATATCAGTATTTTTAATCTGTTCAAGGTCCATCTCCCTCAGATTATATTGTAAATCAAATAATGTTTCTGGCAGGTTCTCGGTATTATTATCAAGATCGTAATGGTTGGTGAATTGTCTGATTGATGAAGCGGTATGATTAATATTAAATTCCACATAATTCAGTATGTCTTCATTTATATTATTAGAGTTTAGTATATACAAGTGACCATGTAACTCAGCAATATCATAAATTAAGGAAGTTTCCAAATTCTCGGTAAGTACTTGCACTTGAGATTTTAAATTGTTTGATTGAATCAATAAAACAATAATTAAAACCACTAACAATAAAAATGAACTTGCTATGACAGATATTTTATTTTTCATTTAGTTCTTCCTCTTTTTGTATGTCCGATATCATGGGTTTTCTGCGGTTGATGACAGGCACTCAAATCTAAGTCCAATCTACTTCTCCTTATTGCTAAAACCTCGAATGACATGTAGCCAATCAAGGTTTTTATTTATTAACTCAAAAAAGTAGGCAACTGTTTTAACCATTCTTCAAAGTTATTAGCTTCTTTATCTATATTAGTATCTTCATGGGAATAATAGTAAACCCCTGTGTTTGGACACTCACTGGAAAGAAGGCAGAAGTAGTCACCATTACCTATACTATAAAACGGGATTAATTCTTCTTTCCACCCCCCCTGTTTCATTTCATAGTCATAGGTAAATTCAATAGTGTCATTTCCATTTGTATTACCATCGGAAACATTTAAGATATCTCCTGGAAACGAATATTTTGACATTAATTCAATAAAAAATTTAAATTCTGATGGAAATTGACATCCAAACTTTTTTTCGATATTTTCCCAATCACTTGCCAAAGGAATATCTAAATTCCCTAATTCTTTATCTAATATACCATCTAATAAATTTGCAATTTCATCTCTTGTCACTTACTATTCCTCCTTTTAAATTCCTTCTCCTGGTAGTATATATTCTTTTCCTCTTTCTTTATAGTGTTCTCTAATTTCCTTAGCTCTTTGAGAAGGAGTTAACTGGGAAGGTTTATCATGACGTGTATGATTTCCTCCACCTCTATGAGTTCTTTGTTCTAATTCATCTAATATCCCACCATTTTTAACAGGGACTTGTTGTCTATGGTGTGCTTCTATATTTTTATCACCATGCAACATTTTAGTTGTTGGTCCTTTTCCTTGACGCATTCTTATGACTTCTTCAATTGTTTTTGGTTCATATCTTACAGGTGGTATAGTCATAGGTGGGTCTGGATTTGGATAATTTGATGGACTTAGCTTAACATTATCTATACCCTTTCGATCAACACCCTTAACTCCTTTAACTGCTTTAGAGCCTAGCTTAGAAAGACCTCCTGTGAGAATACCAGCTGCTGCAAAATATTTTTCCCAATCCTCTAACTCTCTTTTTGTTATAGGGTCTACTCCACTTTTAGCCTCTACGCCCGCTTTAATATTTCCAGCGATTGGAGTGAAGTCCAAAACGGTAGAACCAATTTCTCTGGAATGATCTTTTGCCGCTTTACCTACTGTTTTCGCACCACTTACTATCTGATCTCCAGCCTCCTGAAACCAGTTACGTTCCGGCTCTCCAGCTACTGCCTTATTTACATGATCAGGCCTCGGGCAGCTTGGGTTTGTCCATTTATCAAAGGTTACTGCCTGTGTCATCGTTGTATTAATTGCATAAGCTGGGGAATACATCTGTTTAAATAATTGTGTGTTTTGTGTTTGCTTTCCTGCTAGCTTTGAATTCAACATAAGATAGAAAGAATTGTACGTCAATTGATTTGTCAGATGCGTGGATACATTGCTTCCTTTTCCTTGGAACATTGCTTGAAGCTCCTGTACATATCGCTCCAACAGGTTGACATCTGCTTCTACCGATTCTAGTGAGGAAACTTGCTCATAATCAAATTGATGCAAGTGTTCGATCGTTTGGTCTTTTTCTCGCTTCGCTTTTTGGACATAGTGCTTTACTTCATCATCCCGAAGAGGAGGAAGCGCGACAATGTCAGACACTTTGTTCATGACAGCATTTGTTTGACTAGTGAGATTAGCAGTCACTAGCTCTACTTGGCGCAAGCTCTGTTCCAAATCACCCTCAAGAAAGCTTTCTAGAATTCGGCCATTGGCTGCCGGTTCTAAAGCCTGTAAGGAGGCTTTCATTTGAGATAGAACCTTATTGTATTGTGTTAGTGACAGCTTGAGGAATGCAAGCAATGGAATATGCCCTTCTTGAAAGAAACCACGAATAGCCGTTCCTCCCTCTCCCTTTAATGAATCACTCAAGCCAACAATGGCTGTAACACTTTTTTCTATTTTAGATAGTTGTTCTATATGTACTTCTATTTTAGCTTGGATCTCTTCTATACCACTATGTAAATCCGTCACATCCAATGCTTTCATCCTATCACCTCTGCTTCGAACAAAGAAATCTTAGGAAATTATAGATTATCTTTTCTTTTACCACTAGAATAATATAGATACTAATTGGATGAAATAGGAATAAATATGGATAATTATTACTCGCGGGAGGTTATTGCTATTTAAATCATTGTACGTCAAATCGAAATTATATAGTTGCTGTATACTATGAATAGCTTAAGGAAGGAGAAGGTGATGGGAGAATTTATCCGGCTCTTTATTATTGCTGCAGGGATTATTTTGCTTTTTTATTATTTTGATAGAGATAAAATGTCGAAAAAAGAAATCATCCCTTCAATTTTAGTGTTATTTGTATTAATCGTTCTTGTGAATTACATAAAAGATTTATTGTAACAACTCCAGCATGCTAAAGTATGCTTTGTTTTGACCAATATCTTCATAAATGTATAAGGTGGTGGTTCTATGAGGGATTTCTTTAAACTTTTTTTCGCGCTAATGATTGGAGCGGCATATGTTAGTGGTTTATTTTACTTATCCAATATTTTTATAAGTTTTATGAGGTTATCGGCAGCTTCTGAGTCTCCAGGAGATATTACTATAGAAGGCCTAATCGTCTATTTACTAGTTATTTCAAGTGTAGCCGGAATAACTTTGTTCTCTATCTTTCAGAAACTAATTTTAAACAACTTAAAAAACAGCAAATTGTTATTACTTTCAATCGCTTTAAGTGTAAGTTTGTTTATTACTCTATTTATCCAGTACTACGAAGACATGAGTCTTTTACCTAGGTTATTGTAAGTCAAACTCTTAATGCTGCAAGAAGTATATCCCGGGTTCAATGGTTAAAGCCGCTCTACCAAAGTAGAGCGGCTTTTTCAAGCGATTAGTTAATTTCTATTTCCAGGCTAAACAACATTTGTTATCTTACTTTCAACATATTTAAACCCCCTTGCTCTTATGCAACTATTTCAATTAATTTAAATGAGTGTTTACCCACAGCCCCTTACATTAATTTGATTAAGCTATACCTCGATTGAATTTACTTGAGGATCCAGACTTTTATAATAATTATATTTTTCATTAATATATTCCACATGAGAACTTGCCTTTTTCTTTAATAACCAGAGACTTGACTCTATTAGAGAAAGATAATCTTTTCCTCCTGTTTTGAATGAAGAAATGCCCGCTTGATAGTAGAGCTCTCCAAGCAAGTATAAGGAATCGTTTTCTAAACACAACTTTATCCCCTGATTAGCACGTTCATAAGAGTTAATGAAATCATTATCTCGATAGAAGTTTATAGAACTGTTATATAAGATTCTAATTGGAATTTTGATATTGCCATAATTGGAGTGAGGATGTTTTTTAAACTTTTTAATTGCTGTATTGTATTTTAAAGTAGCTTGCTTATATTGACCTATATCTGTAAGCATTATTGCACTGCTTGTGAAAAGTTCAATATCTAGCATGGAAAGAGCCCTGCTATGACCAATTTTGATATCAATAGCAACATCTAAAAGATCTATGGCTTCCTCCTTGCTAAATAAGTGAAAATGGCAAACGCTTTTTTGCCATAGCAAGAATTTTGTTAGGTCGGCCCGTCGAAATAAAGGGTTCTTTAGTTCCGTATTAATAATTGAATACGCCCGTTCATACTCATGTTTATGTAGATAGTGTCTGATCATTTCACACGTGTCCTCAATGTAATTATTGCGAGGTGTCTCATAGTCTTCAAAGAAATATTGAACACCCACTCCTAACTTCTTAGCGACTTGAAATAGAATATCTGAATTAGGAAGCTGATTTCCTTTTTCAATGTGAGAGATATTACCTTGTGTGCAAATTCCTTCTGCTAATTCCTTCTGCCCTATTCCGTAATAACTTCGAAGCTCATAAATCCTACTGCCTATATGTTCACCCACACACATACCCCCTGCCCTATATTAAAATTCTAATATTTACCTATATATTACCTAGAAAAAGATAATTATAGAAGCACTCACCTTAAATTATCTTATAAAATCAAAAATTCATAAACTTTTATTCTGTGTAATTATATATTCAAGCACTTAATACCTAGGAGGTTTTTATATGTTGAAAAAAGCTAGTACATTGTTACTTTTATCATCAATAATCACTATTTTATCTACGCTTCCAACCGTCCATACATAAACATTATCTAAATTTTCTAAAAATAAAGTTGACATTAACCTTATTTCAATATAACATTAAATTAATTCCACATATTGGAAGGTTGGTTGCTGGGGGATTGAAGTTCACACATTATTTTGTGAAGGAGGTGATAACATGAATGACGTAGTTTGGAGTGATGTAGTATGGGATATCGTTTGGTAGTATGTGATCTCTTATCACATAAAAAGTAGTGTGTATAGCTTGTACACACTACTTTTTTAAATTCTAATTTTGGAGGGTTTTATTAATGAAACTTATTGATGATGGTTTTATGACATTTGATTATAGATTACCTATATACAATTGGTTTTTCCCAATTAATTATAATGAAATAAGTGAAAGTACTCGTGAAAAAATAGGTGTGAATAACTTTAATATCTTTAACTACGCGGGCAGCGACCCAAAATTTAGAGCGCTATATTTCCATATCCCTTTCTGTGAAGCAATCTGTACTTTCTGTCCTTTTTCAAGAGAAATCACTACGGATTCCCAGATGTATGAGGACTATACTAATGCTTTAATTCGAGAGATCGAGATTAAGAGTCAATATTCTAATGTTAGTTCGTATCCAATCAGTTCTATTTTCTTTGGCGGGGGTACTCCTTCTATATTAAAACCAGAGCAAATCAAAAGAATTGGTGAGGCTATACATAAGCATTTTGATTTGTCTCAAATTAAGGAGTTCAATTATGAGTGTCATTTAACTACAGTGACTGAAGACCGCTTGAAAGTCCTTAAAGAAATTGGGGTTACACATGCAAGAATGGGCGTACAAACTTTCCATCCTGAATATAGAAAGTTCTTCAACTTAGTTGAAGATACGAATATCATTTACGAAAAAGTAGGCCTTCTAAAAGAATATTTTGATTATGTTTCTGTTGATATGCTTTATGGTATGCATGGCCAGACAATTGATGACTTTATCAGGGATCTGCACCATGTAGTAAGTTTAGGTACTCCTACTATTGATGTGTATCCTATCAATAATGTAGTGACTCAAGTAAAACTCAGCAAAGAATTAAGAGAGAAAAATATGGAAGCTACTACAGGCTTCTCAAAGTCTCAGTTCAATGTATTGCTTAGAAATTATATGAAAGAAAATGGATATCATCCTCATAATGGCCATGGTTATGTAAAGGTAGGAAAAGATATCTTAAAAGAAAACCCAGTTGTTAACGACACTTATCGATTCCAGTATCATGAAGCCCATTATGGTTATAAAGGTCATGAAATTATTGGATTTGGCAGTGGTGCCTATTCCGTTATGGATGGTTATATTATCGGAAACACAAACGTAACTAAAAAGTACGTGAAGGGCCTATTAGAGGATGATCACATAGATATGAAGCTGAATGAATTTGATGAATCTATTTGCGAAAGTAAAGGGATTTCATTCCATCTTCCTTATCATGGTGAAGCTGAGAAAGCTAAAATAAACTTTGATAAAGTCCGTCCAGAAGTGTTAACTCGTCTGCAAGAAGTCATAGATAAAGGTTTAGTAGAAGAAGATGAGACTCATTACAGACTCACTGAGCTAGGTTGGAATTGGTATGGAAACTTACTTTATTATTTATCTCCAAATTCCGAACAAGAAGCGTTAGATAATTATATTGATAGGGGTTCTAAACAGAAAAATAGGTTTATGGAAGATTCAAATATAAACTTAAATTATGAACTGCAGCAAGAGGAAGAGGAAGAGGAAGAGGAAGAGTTGGAATTAGTTTAGTTGGATTTATAAAGCGAAGTACTTTAGCAGCAGCTTCCTAAAGTACTTCCTTACTATATGGAGGGATCTCAAATGCGAGCTAAACTTCGAGCTAATAGTTTTCAAACGGTACTAGATCAACCTTTAAAAATGTATGAATCTCTCATAACATTTACCGGAGTCTCATCTGAAAAAGTCCAAAATATTGATTACACTCACAATGTCATATCATTTGTTTTGAGCAAATTAAATATAACAATAAATCATACTACTATGAGCAAGTATGAAAACATATGGAAATTGGACTTCTTTTTAAACTCTAGCAGGATTTCTGTTGAATTATATCAAGATTACCATTTAGTATTAATCAATATCTTAGACATCGATCAAAAATTAAATGCCGACTTGCTTTCTGGGCAATTAGGCGAATTGTATATGCCAGATCATATTGATATCAGAAGCGTTTCCCGAGGGACAAATTAAATGAAAAAGCGAATGAATAAAGAAGTCATTATCTTAGCTGCCTTAAACCTTCTTTTTTGTTTTGGGGTGTATGTGTCTTTACCTGTCCTTGCCTTGTATTTTAATATTCAATTGGATATCCCCATTGCACAAGTTGGAATTCTTCTTGGAATCCCTCCCCTAATTACAGCGCTCTTTGGCTCTTTAGGGGCAGCAGCAGCAAATAAATTCGGGGAAGTTAAGAGTTTACTTATAGGCATAACTCTCATTATTACCCCCTATATATTTTATCTATTCACTGAAAGTTACTTTGTATTAATTGCTCTAAGTGTGATCTCAGGCATTGGAGGGATCTGTTGGAAACCCGTCATTAGAGCCTTATTTGCCCACCATTCAAAAGAATTAAGAAATCAAAATGTGGTTTTTAGAATTAATTATATCGTAATATGTTTAGGGGCAATTGCAGGTCCTGGATTGGGACTGCTTTTAAGGGATTCTCAAATGCAATTAAATTTGTATATTTCTATTTTCACTTTCCTGTGTATCATAATTATTATCTTGTTAGTTAATTCAATAATCAAACCAACAAACTTACAATTAGAAGTAAAGAAAAAGCCATCTCTGCAAAATTTCAAAGAGGTGGACCCAAGATTGTTTATGTACGTAACCGCGGGTGCTTTAGTTTTTATAGTCTTTTCTCAATTTGAAGGTGTATTTCCACTGGCATTTACTGAAATTAGTGAGAATCCTGCAGAACTTTTTGCTTTGCTATTGATAATTAACTCGATTGCAGGTATTGTATTTCAGTTTTTGGTTATGTATATTGAAGATCGCTTTATAAAATTAGGTAATTTAACTTCTATTTTAATAGGAAATTTTGCGTTTGGAGCAGCTTTTGTAATATTTGCACTTTCAGAAGGGCAACTCCTCTTTTTAATCATTGCTACCTTAGTATTTGCTTTAGGTGAAGTCTATGCGGTTCCTGGGAGTGATATTATGATCAATAATATTGCACCTGACCATAAAAAAAGTCTATACTTTGGAATTGCTGAATTTAGAACGATTGGTTTTTCGATTGGACCCATCATGGGAGCAGCATTGATTGATATGTGGGGAGCAACTATTTTATATTGGGTGTGTATCAGTATTATAGTACTGACGAGCCTGATTTATATAGTCCCTAGCTTGCCATTATATAGTCGAGCTAAAAATCATACTAATGAAGTAATATAAAGTTCAATTCATAATCATCAAAATGTAGGGAAACAGCCTACTACATCCCCCACAACCAATTCGGGTGGTAAAGGCACGGAAACTAGTACTCGTCAGGGCATTGATTGGCTGTCATGTGGTCTCCTTGACTGGCAATCAGTGCTCTCGGTCAGTTTCGTTTGCTTCTTTTACAATCTTTTGTAACTGGGGACGGCTCTCTGCTTTTATTACTCGTTCAACTCGCTTAGGGATATATGCTCTCCTCTAAGCTAAGAGTTTTCGTATATCCTAGTTTGTTAGATTTGTCAGGCACCCAAATTCTTACCTAACATATAAATTCAATAAGACCTCCTATGTCAATTATCCTGAATCCCACTGCATTTTCATTTAAAGTATTATTTTTTACCTCTATTTTCAATTTTAGTAATAATCAGTAAAAAAGAACGATAGATATTTCCAAGTTGTTAATTGTAAAATATAGTTAATTATGTTCTCTTTTCTCAAATCCAAGAAACAGTTATAGGTGATAGTTTTGAGTAAATATAGTTTTGTTTTCATTATTTATATAAGTAGTGTCGTTTTCCTTTTATTTCTTTCAATCATTGTAGCCATTCCTAAAACTCCTATCAGTGTAGCTCCCAACCTGTCAGCAATTATTGGCCAGGTTATACCACAAGGGTGGGGATTTTTTAGCAGAGATCCCCGAGAGCCTATGCTATATGCCTATAGTGTAGATGATAATGAAAAATTAGTTTGGCCAAATAGTTCACCAGATAATTATTTTGGATTAAAAAGGTATGGAAGAGCTCAAGGCATTGAACTTGGAAGTATAAGCTCGCAAGTTTCTATTGATAATTACATACCTTGTGAGAATCTATCAGGAAAGTGTAAAGATTTAACTGAGTTTATTCCTACAATTAATGAACAAAAAAATCCATCTATTTGTGGGAGATGGGTCATCACAAATATAGAACCAGTACCTTGGGCGTGGGGTTCAGATTATAAAAATATTAATATGAATGCAGAAGCTGTGGGGGTTGAAGTCGATTGTTCAAGAAATTAGATAGATGGGTAGCTCATTGGGCAAGTTCGCAAAACCCTTTCACAAATGTATATGGTTTAGCAAGGTCTTTATTAGCGTTAGCTACTTTAATTACTCTCTTATTTAATCATTCAAGTGTTTTTTTTAGACCTTCAGCAGGCTCATCTGAGTTTCCAAATTGTTCTAACAGTCTCTTTAGCATTTTTTGTCTAGTACCAAATGATTACTTCTACTTAGAAATTGTGAGATGGATCTCGATAGTAGTTTTAATTATCGTTATTTCTGGATGGAGACCTCGATATACAGGAATTATACATTGGTGGATAACGTTTAGTTTTTGGCAATCAGCTGCGACAGTAGATGGCGGAGATCAGGTAGCTGCTGTTTTCACTTTATTGTTAATTCCAATCACTTTATGTGATCCCCGTAAAAATCACTGGATAAAGTGGAATTACAGGAGTGATGAATTTCTAACAAGAAAAATTGTTTCATTAATTACTATAATGATAATAAAGATTCAGGCTGTTATCATTTATTTTCATTCCACTGTAGCGAAGTTAGCCTCAGAAGAATGGATTAATGGAACTGCCGTCTGGTATTATGTGCAATTTCCAATGCTAGGAACACCACTTTTCTTAGAAGGACCAATAATGTGGCTTCTATCAACACCATTTGTAGTAATCCCTACTTGGGGAACTCTTATTATGCAAACTGTACTCGTAGCCGCACTTTTTTCAGCTAAAAAGTATAGGGCATTTATATTGTTACTAGCAGTCTTAATGCACGAAGTCTTCGCCTTGTTTTTAGGGTTGATTTCCTTTTCTATTGCGATGTTAGGAGTATTAATATTTTTATTAAGACCTCTCGATTATGAGTTTAAATTTCTGTTCTTAAAAAAAGTATTACATTCTCTTAATTATACATTCCAAAAATTTAAAGGAGGTAAGTACAATGAAGTTAATTAATAAGAAGGACTTCTTTATGAAGAAAAGTTTCATAATGATTACTAGTTTTCTACTAATCATCAGCACCTTTGGTTTTTCCGGGTCAAGTTCAAACGCAGAGCAATTATCAAAGAATTTTAGTGGGGAAGAATTATTTAGAGGAATTACAATTGGTCAAGGAGAAGTGGGGCAATTTTTTGTAAATGATTGGACCACCGAAGAATATAAAATTAATAACAGTGAGGAACAAATAAAGTTTGTTGATGAAGTTTTAAAAGTTATGCACGAAATGGATAGTAATTATTTTAATGACCTTAAAGAAGCTGTGGAAGCCGGAGATTATGTAAAAACAAAAGATCTATTAAATTTAGGAGGAGATTTATTCTCCAATGCTGCATCATATGATATTAAAATTCAAGAAGTAGAGCCGAATGCTGCCCTTTTTGCTGGCGTATATGCGGTTGCCGGAGTAACAACTGCAGTGGCAGCTTCACATGCAGTATGGCTTACATTTTATATTTGGCAATACGGCGCAGGACCAGGTATTAGTAGTGATGGATCGGAACTTTCTACTGATATGGCTGTATATAAGTTAATCAAAGAAGTAAATGAGTAAGTTACTAGGAACACCTTCTAAATTTTATATTAAAAGATTTGGAAGGTGTTTTAATTAATTATATGTCAAATAAGGTGTGATTATATGAGCATACCATCTAAAAAAGATTTTATTATCGGCAGTTTAATTTGGGCTGTACTCCTTATCTTTATTTGGATTCTTTATCGTTCTCTATTTGTTGATTTTAGTCTATTAGGGATTATAGGAATGGTTATTTGCATAAGCTTATTTTGTGCTAAATGGTTTAACACACGCTATATAATTACCCATAGTACATTGAAAATAATCTCAGGCCTTTCAAACAATTTAATAGATATTGAAGATATTAACTCGATTTCTCATACCAAAAATATCTTAATAGCCCCAGCTCTATCAATCGAACGAATTGAAATTAAATATAAACAATATGAAACAGTATATATTTCACCAAAACACACTGAAAGTTTTATTCAAGAATTGGTAAAGGTAAATCCCTCTATTAAAGTAGATATACATTAAATGTAGATTAGGTTCGATATTTCTAATTGAAGCAACTTGGATGCCATTATTATCGGCAATTGATTTAACTATACATGATTAACTTTTGTATAAGGATATGCTTTAATGAAAGTGTGATAGATTGGATGTAAGGAGCACTCTTTTAAACGTTAAATACAAAATAACACACCCTCACTTGGTTTCCCAATAAGATTTAACATCTTTGACCGCGTTACACGGTACAGCTAATCCATAAAAAAGAGAAGGTGAAGCCTATCATCACCTTCTCTAACTATTCTCAAGTAAATATGTTGTGTAACAAGATAGGAAACCTCTATACTTATTTCAGTGTATATCTCTTCACTAATTCGCTTAATTCTTGGTTCAATTCCGTTAGTTGTTCTGCTGATTTCGCTACATTTGCAATGGCATTAATTTGTTCATCTATAGATGAAGTAATTTCTTCCACGGTTGCAGCAGTCTGTTCTGATACACTTGAGGCATTTTCGATTCCTGCGCTCATCTGTTGATTAAATGAAGTGATAGCTAGCATTTCTGTGTTTACAGCGTGTAATGACTCTGCAATTTGTTGTACGGAACGGGTCATCTGATTAAATTTACTCTCAGTTTGAAGTACGTCCTCATTTAAGCCTTCAGCGGTTTTCACTGTTCCCTCGACTGTCTTAACTGTTTTGGTAGATTCAGAAACAATAGCTAGGACTACACCTTGCACCTCGTGGGCAGCACGCTTTGATTGTTCAGCTAATTTCCTAATCTCATCTGCTACAACTGAAAAACCTTTACCGTATTCACCTGCTCTAGCGGCTTCAATACTAGCATTAAGGGCTAATAAGTTTGTCGCTTCAGCAATCGTTTCAATTGTTTCCATTACTTTTGTAATTTGTGTTGTTTTATTATTAAGGTTCGTAATTTCTTCATGTATTTCTTGTGAGGCTGCTAACGAACTAGCATTTGACTTCTGTAACTGCTTAACAATTTCAATCCCTTCCTTTGATATTTCTTCGGTTTGCTCCGTTATAACCTTCATCTTTTTGCTTTGCTGTTCCATAGATTCAATAGAACATGTAAGCTCTTCTACCTTTTGATTTATTGATTCCAAATCAAGAGCTTGATCTTGGGTGCCTGTTGCAATTTCCGTCATTGCAACCCCAATTTCCTCACTGCTAGCAGAAGTTTCTTCTGAAACAGCTGATAAGCTATTTGCTGAATCAAGTAAGTATTCACTTGTGTTCTTAACATTTTCAACTAGGACACGTAACTGCTGAGACATCTTATTAAAAGCAGTAGCTAGTTGGCCAATTTCATCGTTTGATTCCGCTAGCTTAGTTACATGAATGTGTCCATTTGCAATTTGTGTTGAAACTTCAGTCACTTCTTTTAACATTTTTATCTTATTTCGAGTCACTAAGTAAAATACAAGAGAACTAATAATAATTATCACAATCGTCGCAGACAGAATGATGTATTGAAGCATGTTTAATTCCTCATAAAATTCATCTTGAAAGACAGCAATTCCAACCGTCCAACCCCAAGGCTCAAAATATTCGGCATAAGCTGTTTTATCTTTAAAGGACCCATCCGCTTGCTGGTCATTATATACTACATAGCGGTCTGCTTCATTATTTGATTTACTTCCTTCTACAATCCGCTCTCGATTATTTCTATTGAGCTCATCGGCCGGAGCCCCTCCTATTTTTGAAGGGTGAATTTGCAACATTAATTCATCATCATACGCAAGAATATATCCATTTTCTTTATAAGTGAATCTAGATTGTTGATAATCATATTCATCATTTTCATTTAATGGTCCGTTTAGTAACAGCCGTGCTAATTCTTTTCCTTCTTCAAGTGTTAGTTCACCATTTTCGACTCTGTCATTGATTGATTCTAAGGCGATATAAGCACCGTTAACAATATTTTTGAGAGTAGTCTCCCCCGCTTCTAATAGCTGATTTTTAGCAACATAATAACTGGTCGAGCCAATAACTCCACCAGTTGCAATAATAATTGCTGTAATAAGAAGCATTAATTTAGTCGATATACTATTTAATTGCAACTTTCTCTGTCTCATTAATACCCTCCGAAAGGATTTATTTATTATTTATATCGACAATATCATCTAAAAATTTATACCTAATTACACAACACTTTAGTCCTTATTTTAATTTAATCGCTCTAGAAAGAAACTGCGTGCTAATCATTACTTAGCACGCAGATTCTTATTTGACACCTATGATATATTAACTCTCTCATCAAGCAGCGTTTATTTCTTCTTTATCTTCAACTTTAACAGCATCTATCATTAAGATGATTGCTGTAATGATATGCAAAACCATTCCTTATTATTTTCGTAAGGCCCCACCTATTAAACCCCATGATATGTGTTAATTATAAAGTTTTTATAAACAATATGGGATTTTTGTATTTATATGTATATAATGATCTTCGTTGCTTTATATATATAAAATAGAATAGGGGAATTTTTGTGAATCAAAAAAATGTTTTATCAAGAGTATTTATTTTCACTTTAGCATTTTTGCTTGTATTTTCGACGTTAGCACCACCTAACATTATCTTGGCCAATTCTAATGAATATGATGTTTATGATGAAATTTCTAATGAAGAAATGTTATTGGCTTATTGGGGAGAGGAAGCTGATATTAAGGTCATATCTGAAAAGAATGGAGGATTTATTTATACACTAGTAGAAAATGGTGTTACATATGAATACCATGAATATAACGAAGGTGCTGCCAATGAAATGAAAACTAGATCCGTAATCTACAAATATAAAGACGATGAGAAGATTTTAATAGATGATTATATTGAAGAGCTTTTAGTTACTGATGAATCTATTATCATTGAAACTGAAGATATGAATGGGCAAATTGAACATTTCGAAGTTGAATTAAGCAATAATTTAACAGAAGAAAAGGGATTAGAAGATAATTTCACCGTCGGTATTATGTCTTCAAGTATAATAGAACGAGGAGGCAGTTCTCTCTCTAACGTCCGATATGAAAGATTTTCCGATGGTAGAGCTAGAGCTTGGTTTCAAACTGGTACTAATGCAAAGTGGACCAGGTCATCAAACAATAACTTTAAAGATTTTCGAGACCATGCCCGTGATCTAGGTAGCCAAGATAAGGACTTACTTTCTGCTGGCCTTACTAAAGTTGTTACTGATATATTAAATATAGCTAAAACAAGAACAGTTACTTTAAGCACGTTTAAGAATATCGCTAAAAGACTTTTTATTCCGTTATCAGCAGTCACAACAGCATATAAATATTACAATACCGCGAAAAAAGCATGGAGTGCCTTTAGAAAAATATAGGGAGCATGTAAGAAGTAAGGAGGATATTTTTTGAATTTTTTTATGATTATACTTACTCTAATTACTATAATAGCCTTATTTTATGCCACTCACTCCATTGGTCTAATTATTGTGAAATTACTTAAAAGCAAGAACTTTGGCAAGGAAGTGAGATGGCTTCCATATGGGTTTGTTTATATTCTGGCATTTATCTTATTTAGAATTATAAACTCATATTGGAGTATACCAGGTAATTATTTCACTGACATAATTGGTTTAATGGGAATTGTAATTATACTCTATTTGTTTTTGTTGTTAGGTTTAAAAGATTTGAATGCTAATTGGTACAGAAAAATTAGTAGAGAATTAGACAGGTATGACAATAACCTGTAATTATATAACCCACTAGAAATAAAACCAAACAGAAGGACATTGCTATAGTCAGCAATGTCCTTCATGTGATGATAACATTAATCTTCCCGTTCGTTTTGCCTAACTAATCAAGATTAGTTGCTTCTCGTGTTCAATAGTCTTCTGTTTAGCCGGTGCCTTTAGCCAAACGGAATCATCATTCTATCAATTTTGTAATATATGCTTATTTTCTATTATATTCCGAGTCGTTTTATAGTGATTTTCATGCTTTACTTGAATATTTTTTGGTGTTCATAGCAATAGACTTTACCTTCAAACTTTTTATTGTTTAAACAAAAGGACTTTACTTTCTCAGAAACAACTTTTTTACAAGTCACACATTGAGACTGTTTTCCTAAATCCTTTTCTATTTTCTGGTCTTTTAATGATTGCTCATGATGTTGCCTAAGCTTAGGATCGGTAATATTCGCATTGGAAAATGCATCATAAATCGTTCCAATATCCGATTCACTAAGTAATGGTTCTCTATGTTCCAACTTCAAGACTGATACTTTTCTATGTATAAATTCAGACAATTCAATATCATACACAATGAGCTCATGAGATGCTATTTTACGATACTCCAAATCAACCTTAAACGTGCATCGCTTTGTAAAAGACACCATAGATACAAAATGTTCATGATACTTTTTGTCAATGGTAGTTTTAAGCGCTTGGATATGTCCGTAATTCTGTATAAAAGGGTTCATCATTTTAAACTTCCCGTTAACTAACCATGTTTTTCTCCCTTTGCCACCGTAGATCGTTCCTTGATAGTTTTTGGTTTCAATGACGATCATTCCGTAGGGTGTGATAAC
Organism: Alkalihalophilus pseudofirmus; assembly: GCF_029094545.1. Taxonomy (NCBI): domain Bacteria; kingdom Bacillati; phylum Bacillota; class Bacilli; order Caryophanales; family Bacillaceae; genus Alkalihalophilus; species Alkalihalophilus pseudofirmus. The sequence continues at coordinate 3,769,987 of NZ_CP117835.1, forward strand.
TACATGGTCCACCTGGGAGTACCCTGATTTTGCTTTGGGATTTTCGACAAGTAGATCACTAAGAAACCGACAATCCTTTGGCAACTGATCCAGTTGAATATCAATCTTGTACTCTCCTAATTCTCCTTTTCTTTTTGATATTTGTTCATTATTTCTCTTTGGTTTAGAAGCTGGCGCTTCCTTTTTTGAATGCTTTTCTTTGGTTTGTATTGGATCTTTACTCCTCTTTAACAAACTAAAAAATCTAAACATAGTTATCCCCTTTAAGCATTAGCATAATTTGTCTATAATTGTATCTAACATTCTAATAACTTACCATTATTAGTTATGAATTCAACAATATTCAAATGATAGAGTGGAGAAAAACCATCAGTCAGTTACTTGGGCTACCGACTTTTTTACAATCCCTACTTTAACTTTTAATGTGCTATATGTTTTAGTAATTATCGACCATCAAACACGTAAAATCATACATTTCGAAGTAACTACGAACCCTACTGCTGAATGGACTCTACCATACAGATAAACGGATTGCTTAACCTCACATTCATAGAATAAAGGCCAGCTTTTTTTAATAGCGGATTGAAAAGGCTTTTTTGTCTTGGTCAATTTTAATCGTTCTTTCTGTACATGAAGATAATCAGCTCTAATTCTATATCTTTATCATTTATTCATTAAAAAAATGCAAAAATGAAGCCCCTCCAAGGAAATTTCGGCTGAAATCTCCTCGGAAGGACTTTTGTAAGCCGCTATCACAACTTTCACCTTATCTATTTGACAAAATAGTTAAAGAAAAACCCCTTGAGAAATACTTCGTAAAGTAATCCCAAGGGGTCTAACTTCTCCTTCTTTCACTAGCAAACTAGCCTATGAAGAAACATTTCATTTAATTATTCAGCAGATACACTTACGTTTAATTGAGCAGGTGCAGCAAGTAGGTTATGAGCAGCTTTTTGAGCTGTAGTAGGAGCTCCACCTTCAATATTTACTACTGAATCTTTTGTATAAATACCAGTTACAACCAAAGTAAATGTTGTAGCTTTTCCAGTAACTGGTTTAACCTCACTTGATAGGTCAACAGCACTTAAGTTAGCTAAAGGATTTGTACCATCAGTAATAGTAGAACTATCATTAACATTAGCAACCATGAATTCTACTTCAAATTCGTCAGTTGTAAATGTCGCTGGAGTATCTAATCCTTTCAGCTCATTAACAACAGCATTGTTCCAAGTGTTAGCAGTGAATTCAGTAACTGCTCCACCGTAAACATTAATACCAGTTGCAAGTGATTTACCGTCAGTTCCTAAAATTGAAACTAATGGTTTATTGTATTTATATCCGCCATTTTTAGCATTCTTAAGGGTACCAATGATATGTGATTCAGTATCACTTGCAGCATCAAGAGCATTATCTAAGATTAGTTGCTCAAAGTCAGCTTGACCAAAGATAAGATCTTCAAAAGAAATACTGTCAACAGTATTTGCTAATTTAATTGACGTTGCAGTAGTTGAAACTGTAGCTTTATTAGGCACTACCGCTGAGTTTTTGTAAGTTATTGGTAACACTTTTTTAACTCCATCAGCTACTACTTCTACATTCACAGTATTAGCACTACGTAAATATGTTAAAGCATGATTAACATTTTTAAATCCTACTGTATCATCCGTTACAGCTACAAACTTATCACTTGCATTCTCTGTTGCAATTGTAGCAGTTGGCGCCTTACCTGCTACTGTAGCATCTGTTAGTAATTCTAAACGATTTCCTTTACTGTCCAAAGCATAAACTTCAGTTGCAGAGAAGTCAAATTCAGATTCAACACCTTTTACGTTTTGAGCATTAGCATCAATTTCAGATACTGTCACTACATCAATTGCAGAAGTAGATACAGTTGGGTCAACATCTGCAACGTTTACAGTAATAGTCTTAGTAGCAGTTGGTTGAGTATCAGTAGTTTTAGCGAAATAATTTACAGTTACTCTAGCATTTCTTACAGGAGTATCTTTACTAGCCACTACATGAACTTCAGCTTCTGAACCATCAAATTCGATTGTATTATCACCAGCAACAAGCTGATCGCCTTGAGTAACAGTTGTTAAATTATCTGCTGTAACTCCATCTTGATACAATTTAATTCCATCTGTACTTGAAGAAACAGTAACTTTTCCAGTTGTACCAAAACCAATTTCTTTATTGAATTGGTCTAACGCAGTAACTTTAAATGTCGCACCATCTACGCCCTCATGGAAAGTAAGGTTAGAAGAATCACTACGGTTTTCATCTGATAATGAAATAGTTGTAGCATCAACACCAATAGTTTTCAGCTCAGGTTGTGCTGTTACAGTAATAGGGAACGTCTTACGTGATCCATCTTTCATAGTTACCGTAATAGTAGTAGAACCTTGACGAAGTGGTGTTACATCAATATCCGAATCATTCAATACAGCAGTAGCAACAACTGGATTAGATGAAACTACACGAGTAACTTCCTCAAAATCAATGTTTGCAGTATCAGGGTTACCATTTGTTTCTCCAAACGCGATTAATTGAACAGTTGATGACCCTTCTACAAGTGAAGTTTTAGCAGAACCGAATTCCTTAAATGCAACAGTGTTAGCTTCTGCTAAACCTAAAGCACTAGCAGCTTTTAGAGTATACCCTGCATTCGAAATTGTTGTAACAGCTTCTTTAACCGTTACTTTAAATGTATTACTTAATACAGATCCATCTGGCAATGTTGTTTTAACTACTACATCAGCCGTACCAGCTAAATTTTTAGCAGTAACCTTTACGTTAGATGGGGCACTTCCTGAACCTGAAACACCTACAATGTTAGTATTATAGGATTCAATTTCAACAACTGCATCTTTAACATCTTTTCCTGCTTCATCTTTAACTGTTAAACCAACAGTTTGTCCTTGATCTAATGTAGATGCTTCTAAAGCAACAGTAACTCCTTCAGCAACTTCCCATGTGAATGCACCAGTTACTTCTGGATATTCGTTACCTTCAGCATCTTTAACCCCAAATACACTTACTTTGTATTCTTGGTTACGTGTGAAATCTGAACTTGATGTGATAGTTGCCGTTTTACGATCAGAAGAGAATTCAACATTAGTGATTGTTAATCCTCCGTCAATATCAAAGTTAGTAAAATCAACTCCACTTGGAACTGCTTTATTGAAAGTAACTCGTGCAGTAGTAGCGTTAATCGCACTTTCCATTTCAATCTGATATAATAAAAAAACGTCTCATCCCTTTTATATCAAGGGGTTAGACGATATATGAAAAACGTATTTAGTATGGGTAAATTGTATTATACGCATAGTTCCTATTCCTACAATGAGTGGATTACATCCACTCATCATACATTTGTTTTCGGGCATGGTCGTATAACCGGGCATATTGTTGAGTTTGATGCGGACTGTCATGACCTAAGAGGTCTTGAATACACTTTAGCGGCATCCCCTTTTGGGCAAGATGTGCCGCAAAGGTATGACGCATTGTATGAGGAGTTACATGGAGGTCCAGTACCTTTGCATAGACCATAAATTTTTTTTGAATAGTACGAACACATATCGGTCCTGTCGCGGTTGTATTGACAAAAACAAAAGGAAGTTCATCATATCTCTCATCTAAGTAGGTCTGTACATATTCAGTACAAGTTCGAGTAAACAAAACAATTCTGCCTTTCTTACGTTTCCCTTTCGGGATTTGAATTATTCGTTCTGACCAATTAATATCCACTTTTTTCATAGCCGCCAATTCACTTATCCGCATACCCGTTGCGTATAACAATTCTATGATTGCCCTTTCTTTTCGACTCCCCTCTGCCAACTTTCGTAATTCTATCAACTGATTCATTTCTAAATAACAAGGAAGTGCGTCTTCTACGTCCGGAAAAGGAACTGATTTTACAGGATCACGAGATATTATCCCTTCCTCTAAACAATATCGATAGAAAAGCTTTATACCGGCTAATTTGCTCTTTATAGAGGTAGGTTTATAATTGCTTGTATTTAATTTAGACAACCAGTCTCGAACATCGTTGCTGGTAATCTCATGAACAGATTTGTCTAAATGCTTCACTAATTGACGAACTGCAAATGTATAATAGTTTATCGTACTCTCATCTAACCTAAAACCATAGTCGTTTTTAAATTTCACTATCCATTGTTCTGATGTCTTCATCATATATCTCCTATCCCATATACTTTCGGTACAAAGCTACAATCTCACTTTTCGGAAGTCTAGCGTAAATTTGTGTAGTACCTATATCACGATGACCCAACTCCTCGCCAATAAATGAGATATCTGCGCCTTTAGCTAACAACTCTGTCGCAAATGTATGACGCAGTCGATGGGGATACAATCGCGAATGAAGGCCTGCCTCTTCTCCAATTCCGTTGACAATTTTTTGAATCATTCGTATTCCTAACCTTCTTCCTGTTGAGTTAACAAACAGTGCAGAGCAGGTTTTGGGAATGGTAATTAAATAACGTTCTAGAAGAACGGCACATCGGTCCGTAAAATGAACGTATCTGATCTTTTTCCCCTTTCCCATGACACGAGCGGTTCGATTTTTCATATCGAGGTCTTCTCGGTTTAGGGAGTGTACTTCCCCCACTCTACATCCAGTTGAAAGCATAAATTCAATTAATAATTGATCGCGTAGGGATAATTTTTCACTTTGGAATCGAGTTTTGGCAATGTCATCTTTTTCTAAGTATTTAGGAACAGGTTTTGAGAGGCGGGGAAACCAACGACTTTTGATGGGAGAACGGTCAAGGTACTCTTCTTGGATACAGAAAGTATAAAAAGAAGAGAGAACACTTAACCGAAGTCTGAGTGTTGTTTCTTTTCCTTTTCCTTCATGTTTTATAAACCATTGATGAATGGTATCAGAAGTTAGAGAGGAAAAGGGTTCTTCAATTTGTCCAAAAAATTTTTCTAAGAAGCGACGATAGAGAGTAATGGTAATTTTACTACGATTTGCTAATTTTAAACTTAACAAAAATTCTGTGACCACCCCATGAGTTTCATTATTAGGCAGTCGCTTGGTCAGTTCCCAATATCTATCCATATCGATAAACTCCACCTTCTCCTATTGATAACGGTCATACTGCTTCTTACGGGCATCTTCCATTAATCGAGTGTAAATACGTGTGCTATTGATATTCGCATGACCTAGCAATTCTTGAATATAGCTTTGAGGCATATGTTTCTCAGCCAAATGTGCAGCAAACGTATGCCGCATTGTATGAGGGGTGACTCGAAAACCAAGTTCTTGAGAGAAATATTGGAAACGCTTTTCTACAAAACAACGGCTTAGTTGACCACCTCGTTGATTACAGAATAAATACGTACTCTCTTTCTTCCTCAGATTCACATAGGTTTTCAACCGTTCTGAACAATCATGGGTAAATAGGACATATCGTTCTTTGTTTCCTTTACCTTTTCGAATCCAGATTTGTCTTGTTTCCCATCGTACATCTTCAAGTGTTATTCCAAGTAGTTCACTCACTCGAACCCCTGTTGCATATAGCGTCTCTATAATGGCTCGATCTCTATAGTCATCTCGAGTTAATTCCTTTAGTTCAGCTATTTGTCTTTTAGTCAGATAATATGGCAGAGAATCATCCTTTTTTGGTGTATGAACAGTAGCCGTAGGATTTCTCTTAATCATATTTTCTTCCATACAATAATGATAGAAAGATTTCACTGCTGATAATTTGAGGTGAATAGATCTTGGTTTAAGCCCTCTATCCTCTAAAGAAGCTAACCAAGAGCGAATATGAGTGGCTTTTATGACATCATAATCGATCTCACATGTCGAAAAGAACTGGGAGAGTGCCATTCGATAACTCCGAATAGTCTCTTTACTAAATCTTACTTGATGATCAGCAAAAAAAACTTCTTGAGCTTTCTCATTCTTTGTCATTTATTTCTACCCCATTTTATTTTGATAGGCTTGCATCATATCTTCTGTAGGAATTCTGGCATATACTCGAGTTGTATTGAGGTTGTTGTGTCCCATCTCATCGGCAATAAACTCTAAATCTGCCCCTTTTGATAACATATTTGTTGCAAAGGTATGGCGGCAGCAATGTGGGAAAAGAGATTGTGATAAACCAGCTTTCTTTCCTAGATTACTAACTACTAGATAGATACCCGATTGCTTCAAAGCTCCTCCAAACTTATTAAGGAAGAGGGGATCACTTGGTTGATAGGATCTCGTTTGAAGATATTCCTTCAAAATCAAGGCACACTCCTCAGAGAAATGTACTTGACGGATCTTAGAACCTTTTCCTCTCACTTCAGCGGTTCGTTTTGTTAGTTGAACATCTTTAATAAATAGATTAGCCACCTCAGTTTTTCGACACCCCGATGATAACAAGAACAAAACTAAGGCTCGATTTCGAAGAGACAATGTCTCAGCGGCTAATTTCACTCTTGCTAATTCTTGTTCCGTTAAGTAGTGAGGCATTGCTTGAGGGATTTTCGGCCGCCATCTCTTTTTGATCACCATGTTATCAATGTACTCTTCGGCTAAACAGAATTGAAAGAAGGAAGAGAGCGTAGATAGAACAAGATCAATCGATTTAGGCTTCTTATCTACTGAATAGGATGTCAACCAAGTCAATACATCATCTGAATTTATCTTTTTCAGGGGGACATCACATTCAGTAAAGAACCTTTCTAGTATCGCTCGATACTTAGTGATGGTTGCTTCTGCTTTGTTAGCGAGCTTCAAGCTTAATAAGTATTCATTTAAAACTGCTTTCGTTGATTCAGATATTGCTTCAACCTCGGTACACCAATACTTGTCAGTTTGGTTCATGCATTGTACCTCCTTTTTCTTAGAATGGTTGGTAATCTAGTAATATTGTTAACAATATTACTTGTTTTAAACCTACATCAGTAAATAAAATGCAAGTGTACAAAAAAGCCTCCTAAAAGAAACGTAGGAGACTTTCAATAACTAATATTTACTTCATGTAGCGTTATGAGAACCTTTTGACTTGACTTCACTTTCATAAATGCTTCATCAGTAGATTTATGATAAGAATAACAGGAATTAAACTCATCACAGATTAGAAGGGCAAACACCAATTCCTACTCCTAAGTACCTACCTGCAAAAGCTTAAGATATAAAGATAAAAGCAATATTATGAATGGACTCTACCATACAGATAAACGGATTGCTTAACCTCACATTCATAGAATAAAGGCCAGCCTTTTTTTAATAACGGATTGAAAAGGCTTTTTTGTCTTGGTCAATTTTAATCCTTCTTTCTGTCCATGAAGATAACCAGCTTTAATTCTATTTTTTTATCATTTATTCATTGACAAAATGCAAAAAAGAAGCCTCTCCAAGGAAATTTCGGCTAAAATCTCCTCGGATGGACTTTTTGAAGCGGACAGTCAATTTTCTGGCCGTTCTTGCCTTGTTTTGTTTTACTGTTGTTTAGCCAAACGTTCCAGTAGATAGCTCTTTATCATTCTATTTAATACGGTTTCTAGCAAAAGAAAAGCCCTGTAGAGATTTCTCTCCACAGAGCTTAACTTTATAATACTGAGTATGGACTCAATATTGCTCAATCTGCTAATTAAGGAGCAGGAGTTTCTTCAACAATTACCCATTCGCCATCAACGAATGATAATGTATAATCAACTTCAACTTCATCTAATTCAACAGATACAGTTACTTCATAATCCTCATCTACTTCAGAAGTAAAAGTTAAAGTTAGAACAGTATTGTCTCCGTCTTCTACTGCTGAAGCTGTAACACCTTCTAGACCGTTAAAAGCATCTACTAATGCATCAACTAAATCAGCATCCTCAGCAGTTGAATATGTGAATGTCAGCTCATCAAATGTCGCTGGCTCTTCAGGAGCAGGAGCTTCTGGCTCAGGAGTTACTTCAGCAGCTTCAACAATTACAACTGGAATAGACTTAGTAATACCATTTGATGTTACTGCAAACGTAAGAGTGTAACCTTCTGTAAGAGCAGTTCCAGCAAATGCAGCATTAACTGTTCCGTTACCAGTCACAAAGTTAGAAGTAACTTTTGCAGCACCATTTGCATCTTTAACGCTTGATACGAATACTGTTGGTGATGATAAAGCTAAATCATTGCCAAACTGATCCTCTCCTTCGAACAATGCAAGAAGATTTTCAACAGAAGCAAAGTTAACTGGAGCTTCAGCTACACCATTTTTAATTTCAATTAAATCAGTAGAATCAAGATTAATTGCAGTTAGCTTAGATTCTTCATTAACAATAGTTACTTTCTTAGTTTGAGTTACTAAACCAGCAGAAGAATCAAACTGAACTGTAACCGTAGCTTCTTTTTTACCATCTGTTCCGAAATTAGTATCAGCAAGTTTAGAGTCTAGTTTTAACTTACCATTCTCATAAACTAAACCATCAGTAGCAGTAACAGCGTACATATCAGAAGTTAAACCTACTTTAGAACCGTTTAATAATCCGTGAACATCAAAGTCTACTTCATAATTATCTGCATTTTGGATATTAGCAACTTCACCAATACCGAATTCAGTTACAGCAGATTTTGCAACAGTACGTACTGAGAATTCAAATGCACTAGCATCAACACCATCAACACTTACTACAATACGCTTAGTACCAGTACCTTCTCCTGTAATAGTTAAAGTATCAGTCGCACTAGTTAAAGTTGATTTACTTAGACTTACTACATTAGAAGTATTATCCTTTACAGTAACATTCAATTGGTTTCCGGCACCGAAGAACGCTGCCAATGGGAATGTTCTACCATGTTGGTCTTGTACAGTAATGTCTCTTGCACGTAGAGTAGTAGTTCCATCTACAACTACAGTAGAAGCAAGTGCAGAAGCATTAGAAACAACAGCAGCAGTTCTACCTTCTTCAACTTTAACTGTAATTTGTGATACTTTACCAGTAGATGTGAATGCAGTTAAGATTACATCACCTTTTGTAGCAGGAGCAGTGAATTCCAATACTGCTTTACGGTTAACAAAGTCATTTTTCCATTGAACAGATCCACCAGTAGATTGAACTGTAAGGTCTTTTAATGACGCAAAGTTTGTTACTGCATCTCCAAATTGATCAAAAGCTTCAAATGGAATTTGAACAGTTTCATCTGTTGCTACAACAGCAGTAGGTTGTGCCAAAGTTAGTGTATCAACTTTAGAAGTTTCAGCTACAGTTACAGCAAATGTAGTGATCTTACCAGTTGACTTAGAGATAACACGAATGTTAGCTGTACCAGCCATAGGATTTGCAGGTGCTTTTAATTCAATAGCAAATTTATTTCCATCTTCTCCTTGTCCAGATACGAATGGTGTTGAAGTTACAGCACCATCTTCACCAAATGTAGTTGCTTTAACATCAACTACTGATGGGTTTGAAGAAGTTACAATTAAGTCGTTAGTCAATTTATCAACTGAAGTAATTGTGTTACCGTATTGATCTTTAGCATCTAAAAGGATGTTAAATTCATCAAAAGTTGAACCAGTGTTTAATTCTTTATTGTCAGCATGGTATAAGCTACTTAAAGTTACTTCATCTACTACAGCAGCAGATCCAATTTTGATAGCTTTTGTTAAAACAGTACCTGAAGTTGAATCAACAGCAGTTACTGTAACGTTTTGATCTAAACTGTAAGCACCAGCAAGTGTTAAAGTACCGTTATTGTTATCAGTAGCAGTACCTGCACTTGGAGTCCAAGACAAGTTAGAAGCTAGAGATTGGTCTGTAACATCTTCACCGTATTGGTTTTTAACTTGGTATGCAATAGTAGCACCATTAATTGTAGAACCTGAATACGTAGCTGCGGCAGTGTCACCAGGGATTTCAATTGAAGAAACTTTTTCAGCTTCTGTAGAGAATTCTTTAACGATAGCTTCTTCTGTTAAACCAGAGATTGTTACAGCATAGTCAGCTTTAACAAATTTAGTAGAAAGTTCAACTACAGCAGTTTTGTTATCTTCTTTGAAAGTAATATCAGCAACGTTTACAGAAGCAGCTCCACGCTTAACAGCGAACTTAGCTTTTTCTGGATCAACAGCTTGGTTGAATGTTACTTCTAAGCTTTTTGCAGTAATCGCACTTACGCTCTCAACAGCTAACTCTGTATCATCTACAGGAAGATCTGGCACTTCAATACGCTCTTCTTCAACCTCTGCACGGTGAACAAATGCTGCAGTTTGAGCACGTTGTACTTCGCCACGAGGTACGAATGTAGTTGTAGTCATACCAGCTGCTACGCCGTTAGAAGCAAGGATGTTGATGTAGTCAGTACTCCAAAGACCGTCAACATCAGTGAATGGTAGGTCTTTACCTTCAACTAACTCAAGGTCATAAGCTTCTACTACCATTTTCGCCATTTCTTGACGAGTTACTGTGTTACTTGGACGGAAAGTACCGTTTTCGTAACCATCAATAACGCCTTCAGTTTGATCAACGATTGCAGCGATGTATGGGTTAGCCCAGTGTGTAGCTGGAACATCACTGAATTTGTCAGTTGTCACTTCAGGATCTACATCTAGATCTAGAGTTTTAGCAAGAACAACTGCGATCTCTGCACGAGTGATAGAGTTTCCAGGTTTGAAAGTACCATCAGGGTAACCTTGGATAGCACCTTTCTCTACTAGATAGTTGATGTCCTTGATAGCCCAGTGAGAAGATGAAACATCAGAGAACTTTGCATCAGCTGGTGCTGCTAGTGCTGCTGGTGCTGCTGCAGTTACAACTACTGCTGCTGCTACAGATGTAGCTAAAAACTTACGGTAAGACTTTGGTTGATAAGCCATATGGATAAATCCTCCTTTAAATTTGCGTACATTTTGATATGTACATATTTCTACTCCGTCCTTTTGGTCTAATACTATCAATTGTAGTGTTCGATCCGTAGTGAATGAAAGTTCTTGATAGTATATTATCTATCCTTAGCGAGCCTTTTTAACCAGGCTCCTGGATAGGTCCGACACAAAAGTCGTAGTAAATGACTAAGAAATAAGACTTGCAAGATTAGTATAGTTACCATACTTTGTAATGTCAACCACTATGTAAAACTTCTTGGTTTTTTACCAAATTGTTTCAGGAGTTTCCACAAAGTAGGTTACCAATCTACTATTATTCTACATCCAGCACCAAAAAATGCAAATGTTTTTCTAGTTTTTTTACTAATTTTACATAGAAATGCGCTAAATTACCCACTCCCCTTATTTGTAAATATAAAGTAAATCATAATTCATTAGACCTTATTTCTGAAATTTTATATTAATCAACCAAACATGACTATATTCACTACGAGACTTTCTATATGTACATGAATTCCTATTAATATGACTTTTTACATCAAATCATGCTATGTTACAGCACCTATCATCAATTTGTTACCTTCTTGTAACATTAGTTTGAGTTCTTTTGTGGTAGACTGAATCTCGTACTTACCCAATCGTTAGAGAATTAAACATAATTTTCATAGATTGTGAGAAAAGTAACTACATAGAATTTAGGAGTGTTCGTATGATTAGGAAGATCGTGCCGTTTCTAGCGGTTCTACTTGTAATGTCGACATTGTTTAATGTTGCACCAGCCGAAGCTAGCACTAAGCAAGATCAACTCGTCACTGAAGCCAGGAAATACTTAGGAGTACCATATAGATACGGTGGAACAACACCAAGCGGTTTTGATTGTTCTGGTTATATCCAATATGTATTCAGAGAAATTGGAGTAAGCTTACCTCGTACTACGAGCCAGATGTACAACACAGGTACTTCTGTTGCGAAATCTAATTTACAAGTTGGAGATCTAGTATTCTTCAATACATCAGGTTCTGGTGTATCACATGCAGGAATCTATATTGGAAGTAACCAATTTATCCACTCAGCATCATCTAGAGGCGTATCGATTGCTTCTATTAATGACCCTCACTATTGGGGTTCACGTTACATCGGTGCGAAACGCGTAATGTCAAACACACCAGCACAGCCTGCACAACCAGCTGAGCCGCCTCGCGTATTAGGACCAGGTGAGTTCCGTGATGTGGCAACAAATCACTGGGCATTTAATCAAATTCGACAGTTAAGCAACAACAGTATTATTGGCGGTTATGGAAACGACATTTTTGCTCCAAATGACAAATTAACTCGTGCTCAAGTTGCTGCACTTCTAGTACGCGCAACAGGCACACCAACACCAACTGCAGAGAATGCGTTCAGCGATGTTCCACAATCTCACTGGGCAGCAGCAGATATCTCAGCAGCGGATCGCGCAGGATTCTTTGATTATTTAAACGGTTCAACATTCAGCCCGAACCAACCAGTAACACGTGATGAAATTGCTGTATTATTCTCAAATGCTTTTGATATCAGCGGCGTATCTGCTTCATCAAGCTCTTTCTCAGATGTTGATTCATCTAACTGGGCTTACAATGAAATCGCAGCATTACAAGCAAGCGGATGGATTCAAGGTTTCGAAGATGGTACTTACCGTCCAAACGGAAACTTAACTCGTGCAGAGTTCTCGATCATGCTTCACAACTCATTATATTAATCAGACAAGCGCCTCCCAAGCGGAGGCGCTTTTTTAGTGCTCTTTCTCATTCTCTCGCTTCGGTCTTAACGTGGCGGGCCGGGACGATTGCGCGGGTTCGAGAGCTTTATGCGACTGTTAAAAGATTTATTGCGTGGGTGCAGATAATAAATGTATTGTTTGAGAACGTTTTTGCACCCTTATCTTCTTATTGCGTCACTTTCCAATTTAATTGCGGCCTTTCACCCTGCTTATGTATCAACACTCTCCATAATTGCGCCGCTCTCTCCCCCCTCTTCTCCTTCTATCTAGCCACCCATCAACACAACAAAAAACAGACACCCGATAATCGTATGCGGGTGCCTGTTCGTATAGACTATAATTTTTCTTCTGATTCGATCGCTCTTGATAAAAAGCTTGCAAATTCTGCTCGTGTAACTTGGTTATGCGGGCGGAAAGTTCCGTCCTTGTAGCCTACTGCCACATTTGCTCGAGCCACTTGAATTACAGCATAATAGGCAAAGTAGTTTGTCGATAGATCAGAGAATGTTACTTGCTGCTGAGGCTTTAATGTGAACCCTCTTGTTAAAATAGCAGCTACTTCTCCTCTAGCAATCGCAATATGCGGGCGGAAGGACTGGTTGCTGTAGCCGGCAAAGATGCGTTGGTCAATCATTGTTTGAATGTAATCTGCTTGGAAGCTTTGAGCACGAACATCAATAAATCCATGTTGATAAGGTGTCGCCTCATACCCTAATGCCTTTGTCATTAAAACCGCTGCTTCACCGCGAGTAATAACTTGATTTGGACGCGCCGTCCCATCAGGATATCCTTCTAAAATGCCTCGCTGACGCAGATCGTAAAGGCTGTCTGCAAACCATTCATCCCCTCTGACATCAGTGAACGAAGGCACAGATGGTTTATCATTATTCTTTTCTACTTGAAGAGTAATCGTTTGAGAGCGGTCAGATTGCTCGCCTGCCTCGCCTACCGTTGCGACACTATATGTGTATGTTCCTTTAGCAACATTGTCGGTATAGGAAAGGGTACCAGCAGGAACTTGAGTGATCTGTTGATTGTTTCTGTAAATATTATAATGTGTCGGAGTATCGCCTTGGGTTGGTTTCTGCCAAGTGACCGTGATATTTGCGCGTTCACCTTCCCAGTTCTCTACTTTGGCTTGAACACCTGTCGGCGGCAGCGGCCGAGGTACTTGTATTCTTAATGTTGACGGAATCGCAATACGCCCAAATCCAAAGTGAGTATCACGGCCAGGGTTTCCTAAATCAACTGTCTGCTGTCTAAGCAGCTGACGGAGTTGAGTATGCGTTCTGTCTGGATACACTTGTTTTAACAGTGCTAAGTGACCTGCCACATGCGGCGCAGCCATGGATGTTCCGCTTTGTACATTGTACTGACGATTTAAGTAGGTACTGCGGATATTAAGTCCTGGAGCAGCAACTTCAACCGTTGGACCTGCCGCGGAAGATCCTTGAGCGAAAACAGCACGGCGATCTTGCTGATCAACAGCAGAGACGGCAATGACTTGATCAAAAGCTGCAGGGAAATCAACTGTATTATCCAGTCCCCTTGTTGAACCTTCATTACCAGCTGCTGCAACAAATAGTACGCCCTGCGAATACGCATGCTGAATCGCTTGCTGAAGACTCGTAGACTGGTTTTTCCCGCCAAGACTTAGATTGATAATATCGACGCCTTCTTTTAATGACCAGTTAATGGCGCTTACTACATAGGAAGTTAATCCATTTCCTTTATCATCTAATACTTTTAAGGCATATAGCTGAGCATCTGGTGCTACTCCTGTTACTCCGATGTCATTTTTCTGAGCTGCAATAATACCTGCCACGTGCGTTCCGTGGCCATTATCATCGTTATAAGATGTCGTATACGGGACAAATGATGCTCCTTTTTGGATCTTCAGGTCAGGATGATTCGTGCTGATCCCTGTATCCATCACAGCGACCTTGACTCCTTCTCCTGTCACACCATGCTCCCAAACCTTTGGTGCACCAATGCGGTTTACCCCCCAGTCTATTGTTGGTATAGACTGAACTTTTATTTCAGCATCCTCTTCAATAAAAGCCACCGAATCATGCGATTGAAGCTCAGCTGCTTCTGCACTCGTTAACCTAGCAGCGACGGCTTGGATATTTTCCATTGTTTCATAGATTCGATGTTCCATAGTGGAAGTGACTTCTTCGTCAATCGTTTCATTGAAACCGATAATATAGGACCCCATTTGGTGACTAGATTCAGCTAGCACATCCGAACAGGTAATAAAACTAAAAAGTATTGCTAATGTGATGATGATACGATTGCGCATAGAAGCCCACCCCGATCTATTATGTTTCTTTTGTTATGCTTCTCTCTATTATCCTTATTTTGCAAATGATATACAACTAAATCTCTATAAAATCTTTCTAAAGAAAAAGAAGAGAGCAGTTATGACTACCCTCTTCCTTATTACGGCAAACTTTTTACCGCTTTTAATAGTTCTTCTCCACTATATTCTCCACTCGCATTTAAACGCTTAATCGTGTGGGGATTTTGGTAGGAGAATGTGCGACCTGGCTTTACTGTATACATAAGCTCATACCCTATCTCTTCGGCGAACCTTACTACATCTTTGTTGTATAGCCCGAAAGGAAAGGCGAACGAGTAGAATTCGTTGTCTATTTCTTTTTCAAGCACTTGTTTGGCTTCTGTTAGGTCCTTATATATTCTTTCCTGATACACCTCTTTTGTTTCCTCAGCAGCAATGGTCACCAGAAAAGGACCATTCTTTCTGCCAGCCGCAATATCCCCATGCCCGTTATGAGTATGCCCTTGGATCTCAATCCAGCCGGACTCTTTCATTTCACGCGCCTGCTCCCAAGAGAAATGCTCGTTCCAGCCTGGCTTTTCCCCGCGGTAGCTCGTTACGACATATATGGTTGCATACATTTCTAGTTCTTTTAATATAGGATAAGCAATTTCATAATTACTCAAGTACCCGTCATCAATCGTGATCACAAGAGGTAATGCAGGCAGCTCTTTACCGTAGTAAAGATGGTCGTAGAAATCTCTTTCAGGAATGGATGTATAACCCGCTTCTTTAAGAGTGATCAGCTGTTCACGAAACGTTTCAGGATGAATGACTGCTGAAGATGACTTCGTTGGATCTTCATCGAAATGATGATACATAAGGACCGTTACAGGATTTTTATCGAGCCCGTAGCTTGATGATGTAAGCATCAAGACTAATAAAGTAAGTACAGCAAGACGCACGTTCATTCGCGGTTCTCCCTTAATCATTAGATACTTCTAGTATACCTCTAGCTGGAACTATTTAGTTAATTTTATCAAGCAAATTAATAAACATCACTCTAATTTATCTAAGTAAGCTAACAACTCTTCCAAATTGTCTGTCGCATATAGTGGGCCTTGATGACCAAATACCACAAACTGAGGCAGAGAATCTAACTCAAGTTCCGCTTGAAGATCCCTTCTATCAGGCGCATTATCCTCTTGCCTTATGCCATGGAAGCCTTGTATGTTCGGATAATCCAATAATAAGATGTCCATTTTATCCCATGCAGGATCTATTACTTGACCGGCTCCTTCTATATAAATCATCGCCACATGGTATTCATTCGGACTAATCGGAAAATACTCTTCTATTATTTCTTCAGCAGTGACAAGATCTGCTATAAGGAGGTCACTCTCTATCTCATCATCTACCGTAGAATTAAACTGACTCATATCGTAATCTAAGTAAAGGTAATCATCTAGAAATAATTGTTCTTCTGTTACTTGGTGACCATTAGCATCTATTAATATGAGATTCTCTTTAGAGATCACACCGTCAACAGCCATACTCTCAAAATGCACTTCCGTATGCGGGGTTAATGATTGCAAGTGGTGCCAGAGCGCTTCTGTTACATCTATATAAATAAATTCTTCATCTACACCTCTAAAGTAGGCGACAATCGGGTGCTTCATCGCATGTTTAGCAGTAATCTCATCAGGTACTTTCTTGGCTGGATACTCGTATGTAGCTTCAGCGATAAGTTCCTCCCCTGCTACACTCTCCTTCACTACTTCTTGTTCAGAAGTAATGGAGGCATCGCTGCACCCAGCAACCAGCAACATTGTAGCAATGACCTTCATCCCTCTTTGAAACATAATGGATAAGCCCCTTTCTCATTCTACAATTCTTCTAAATAATGAAGCAGCTCTTCTATGTTGTCTGTATGAAAGACGACGCCTTGGTGATCAAATACAACTAATTGCGGTAATGATTTGAGGCCAAGAGCTGATTGAAGGTCTCTTCTAGACGGTGCATCTTGTTCTTGACTAATGTTTCTATACCCTTGGACCTTCGGGTGACCCAGGATTAAGTCTAATTCATCCCAGCTAGGATCTATCACTTGACCTCCTGCTCCATCATTAAGCGTTGATACTCTGTACCGTCCTTCTTCACTTGCATAATAGTTTTCAACGATATCCTCAGCCGTAACAGGGTTTACAACCATCACATCAATCTCTATTTCTTCATTCAATGAATGATATTGGCTTAGATCATAATCTAGGTAAAGTTCATCACCAGGCAAGAGTTCATCTTCTTTTATATGTTCACCAGCTCGATTAATTAATGTTAAATTCTCCTTAGAGATCACACCACTGCTGGCCATATCTACAAAGTCCAACTCTGTATGTGGGTTTAATGATTGCTGATGATGCCTTAATGCTTTAGTTATGTCTACAAAGATATTTTCTTCGTCACGACTGCCAAAGTAAACGACGATTGAATGCTCCATCTCAAATTCAGCTGTAATGTCTTCAGGTACTTGAGGTGCTGAATATTCATAGGCTGCTACATCTATTTCATCCACCTCTTCATTTTCATCCTCTGACGTACTGGCTGTATTTATATCGGCACCACAACCGGATACTAGTAAAAAAGCCACAAAAATAGGCATACCTTTTTTTAACATAACTGTAATCTCCTTTTACTTTATTTGACGTTTCGGAGTTGGTTTAGGTTTCATTAATATGGGTATAGTGGTTCTCTTGCTCATAGGGGTATTTGCTCAACCAACTAACAGAGCGCTTAATCCATAACAATAGAATAAAAAAACTGCCAAACCTAAGTCTGGCAGTCTCTTATCTACTATTGTTAACGGAAAAACTTCACTGTTCCTTGGAAGATCGCTTCTGCAGCGTCTTCTTGGAAGGAGTTTGATGCTAGTTTACGAGCTTCTTCTGCATTAGAGAGGAAACCAACTTCAACTAGTACACTCGCCATTCTTGATGTTTGAATGACGGTGAAGTTTCCTTCTTTTACGCCGCGGTTGCGCGTGTTAAGCTTAGCAATCATTTCGCTTTGAATGCTTTCTGCTAGACGCTTACTGTCTGCGCTTGCATGGTTTCTGTTCCAGTAGGTCTCAGACCCATGAGCTGATGAAGGGCCTGCATTCGCATGGATACTAATGAAAGCATCAGCACTGTTGCGGTTTGCGATATTTGCACGTTCTGTCAGTGTTAAAAATACATCTGTCGTACGTGTCATAATTACTCTTGCACCTGCTGC
This sequence comes from Alkalihalophilus pseudofirmus, assembly GCF_029094545.1. Classification (NCBI taxonomy): domain Bacteria; kingdom Bacillati; phylum Bacillota; class Bacilli; order Caryophanales; family Bacillaceae; genus Alkalihalophilus; species Alkalihalophilus pseudofirmus. Next base: position 3,788,123 of record NZ_CP117835.1, read on the forward strand.
CTCTAAGCGGCGTTGTAATTTCAACGCGACGGCTAAGTTAAAGTCTTTTTCACGAAGTCCATTTGATGCGGCTACTGCACCTGGGTCATGCCCGCCGTGTCCTGCATCGACAACGATCGTTTTCCCTGCAAGTGATCCAGAACCACCTGTTGACGGTGTGCGTAAATACGATAATGAAACATAAGCAATGTCACCATTATATGTAAATGCTGCCCAGTTCCCAATTACATTATAGTAGTTTACTTCCGCCCCATTTGCTAAACGTCCGATTGATGCATGTTCTGTTCCGGGACCGGAACGCACATTTAAACCTGATGGTGCATTGAAGACAACTGCTTTTGTTGCAAATTGATCAAGTACATCAGGGTTTGGCTTATACTCAGGCAGCTTCATATCTGCGTATAACGCACGGCCTAAGAATAAGATGTACTCTAAACGAGTTGTACCGCTGTTTGGTTTAAATGATCCATCTGGATAACCAACTGAAATTCCAGCTGTTGTGATTGCATTAATTGCGTTTGCTCCAAAAGTAGATGGATTCACATCACGATAGATTACGTCTTGGCGCGTTTCGTTGAGGTTAAAAGCACGCTGCAAGAATACCGCCATTTGAGCGCGGGTTACTGGGTTTCTTGGCGAGAATGTCGTCGCACTCGTCCCTGCTATTAATCCCATATCTGTTCCTGTCGCGATATAGCCTGAAGCATAATGGTTAGCTGGTACATCTGAGAACTTAGTAGCTCTTTGTGTTCCATTTAACTTTAGAGCACGTCCAATCATTGTTACTGCTTCTGCTCTTGTTACTTGCTCGTGAGGTCTAAGCGTCCCATCAGGGTTCCCCACTAAAATTCCGTCTTTTACTAACCGTTCGATCGTAGCTTGTCCAGTATTCGGCATATCCGAAAATGGAGCACTTGCCTCCGCCACCCTAGTGTCAAGCAGGAAGGAAGATGCGATCATGGAAACGATTAGCAGCATAAGTGTAACCTTACGCATTTGATCACTCCTCTTTCTATTATGTTTTTAGTCTATTGAGGCCGCAAAGCAACCAATAAATCGATAACACTATCGATTGTTGATTTTCGTCAAAACAAGTAGTTGTAAAATGTTAGATTGTGAGGAATAATGTAGCTTTGTTGGCTCAATTTCAACTCTACTGGAAATTCTATCATATTATAGTGTCATCTTAATGGTTATATTGTCATGTTTTATATTTCATTTTGATTACATTACATTTTTATAGAGAAATTTTTGTAATTAAATACACAAAAAGAAAACTGCCTCCTTATAGAAGGCAGCGCATGATTAATGCATTCGTTTAGCACCTATATAACGGTCATTCCAATACTTAGTATCTGTTCTTGCAATTGTCACTCCAGTGGAAGATCCGCTATGAATAAATTGGTTGCTCCCAATATAGATTCCCGCATGAGACGCGCCTGTTCCGTTAATATCAAAGAATACGAGATCTCCAACACTTGGCAGGCTTACTGACTTTCCTTGTGACCACATCTGCGCCACTGTACGTGGTGTCTGAACCCCATTTTTCGAGAAGACAAATTGGATAAACCCGCTGCAGTCAAATCCCGAAGCCGTTGTCCCGCCCCAGACGTAAGGTGTCCCAATCTGCTCAGACGCATCTGCAATCAAATTCATCATGTTAAAACCACCCACACTACTTCCCCCGCCGTTACTCGGTGTAGAGGAAGGAGTTCCAGCTAGTTGTTGCAATTTGCCTAATGTAGCAGGTCCAGCGATACCGTCTACCGTTAATCCCTGTTGACGCTGAAACGCACGCACAGCTTGCTCGGTTACGGTTCCATAATAGCCAGTTGGAGCTTGTCCGAATAAGCCAATTGTGCGTAACTGTGCCTGCATATTAGTAACGGCCGCACTAGTGGTGCCTATACGAAGGATGCTTGAGCTCGCACTTGTTTGCTGCGATGAATCAGGTGCGGCTGCTTGTGGCGGTGTGGATGGCGCTTGAGCTTTAGGCCTTGCATTTTCCAATGCACGATATGTATTCGCTCCTACAATGCCGTCTGCTGCTAAATTATGTGCGCGTTGGAAATCCCTTACGGCAGAATCGGTTTGAGGTCCAAACGTACCGGTTATAGAAGTAGTATAGTACCCTAAATCTTTTAATTTTTGCTGCAAAGAAGATACGGCATCCCCTTGGTTATTCAATCTCAAAGTAGGTTGAGAAGATACTGCCTGGGTTGGTGCACTTGCCGCTGGTTGAGATGGTGCTGCAGCCGAACCGCGCCCATTCACGTTTTGAAGCGTTGTAATCGTCTGCGGTCCAGCGATTCCATCCACAGATAAGTTATGCTGTCTTTGGAACGCTCTGACCGCTTCTGTTGTTACCCGGCCGTAATAGCCTGTAGCGTTAGAATTGAAGTGACCTGTGCGCGCAAGCAGCTGCTGTAATTCTTGAACCGCTCCGCTTGTTGTTCCTTGTCTAAGTACTTGATTTGACTGCAATGTCCCGCTTGCAGCTGATGAAGATACACTTGCTTGACTTACACTCACCTGAGTATCCTCTGTAAGCTGCGCAAGAGTGGCCAGATCAGCATTACCTGTAGCCGGAAGGCCATTCGCTTTTTGGAAGGCTTTCACCGCTTCTGTTGTAATAGAGCCATAATAACCTGTTGCCGTGTGGTAATTAAAATGGCCGCGATCTTTTAATGCTTTTTGCAAGTCTTTTACATCAGGGTCGTTCATTCCTTCTGAGAGCGCTTGATCTCCAAGGGCCGCTTCACTTAAGAGCGGCGAAGTGAAAAAGAGTCCCGTGGCAAAAGAAGATGATAAGACGATGCGTTTCATGTTTGATGCTGATGAATTTTGTACGTGTGGCTTGTCCACATATAACGGTTTCGTCAAAAGATACCCCTCCGATACCCTAATATAGTAATTCTATTGTACTCTATATTAGGATATAATGTGTGGGTTTTTTGTCTTATTTTAAGTTTTTAATTTTCTGTTTTATTGATTGTTTTTGACTACTAAGGTAGGTAAATCTCACTTTTTATAACTTTTTGTCGAACTAATAACTTATATAAGTACATTAATTTTCCTATTATACCCCTTTCTCCCGCGTAACTGCTTATGTCATTTTTTGTAACCGGAATGTAACATAATAGTTCATTTACATATGTTAAATTTAGGGAAATGAATAGCGGCATAGCAGGAGGTACAGAATGTATAAACAACCTTTCTTCTTATTATTTCTCACTGCTTTATTCATATCTGGCTGCAGCCTGGTAAACGGTGAGATAAACTCAAATAAATTAGCAGTTCTGCACCAAGAAGATCAATTACCTGAAGAAATGTTTACAGAACATATTCAATTCAGCGCGTATAAAGCATTCAACGAACATCATCTAAATGAGTATTGGAGCCTCTTTCAATTAGAAGGTGACATTCCTGATGTGAATTTTGACACATCAGCCGTGGTGATCCTCGGAACATTTGAACCAAGCAGCTGTCCTCATTACATAGAAGGATTTGAACAAAAGGATTCAGATCATACCGTCGTCTTTCAACTAAAACCTTATGATAGCTGTACATTTGATGCTAACCCTATGTCGTTCGTTCTGAAAATGGACCGCGATGTGGTAGAGAAAATGCATTGGGTGGAATTTGATAGGGAGATTGTAGAGGTTAGAGGGGTATAGCATTAACTCAATATTATTAATAAAGACCAAGCAGTTTCCGGCTTGGCTTTTCTTATGTTGAAAATCTAGACACTCATACTTTTTTTATTTATCTCTTGGTATTAATGTACTAATATTAAATGAGCATTGCATATATTTGTAGTAATTTCTTACCAATCACTTATTAGGAGGATACAATATGAAGGATTATAAACTTTATTTTTTGCTTGTAATGTTCTGTGGTGTTTTGTTATTACATTTTTTGCTCCCGCCAATACTCATCATTCTTCAATTTACTGTAATATTTATTGCTATTACTATAATGGTATTTTTACGTACGGGCATAAATTTTTTATTAGTCTTAACTTTAATTTTGACATATGGGTTTAGCCTTACTGGTTACTCTATGATTAATCAAATATTTGATAAAGGTCAATATGAACTTATCCTTGCTCACATAATGTTTACTTCATCTTTGCTTATAATATGGCTAATTGTTCATGAGGTTAAATCTTTACTTATTGAAAATAAAGAACTCCTTATGAGATTAAAACTCTTGGAAAAATATGACTTACAAACAAGTGCATTATCTTTTCCCGAGTTTAAGGAAAGAGGTCTTTTAATAGAGACAGGTATGAAACGAAGAAATGAAACAGGTCAACTATTGTATTTTCAAATGGAAGAATTTGTACCAATTACAGTGAGACAATCTCTTCATCAAGAATTCATTAGGAAGTGTTTAACTACTGTTAGAGCAGAATATGATTTAGTGACTTCCCCTTCTAACCTTGAAGTGTTGATTTTACTTCAAGGTACAGATGCAGCAGGTAAGGAAATAGTATTAAAACGGTTAATGCATAGCATGAAAGAGAATGTAAACTACATTGAAGTGCCCTTTTTACTAAAGTCAATAGAGGTAGGTAGTCTTGAAGATGGTTTAAATAAATTATTACCTTCAAAGGGGGCGTAAAATGAATAGTATACTAATAGCTATTATGATCTTTTTTTGGGTCTTACTTCTGTTTTATTCGTTACTAACAATTGCTGGTGTCTACTTTCGTATAAAGAAGGAAACTCATAATGAATTAAACTTCTACCCTTCTGTATCGATCTTAATACCTGCATTTAATGAAGAGATTGTTATAGAAGAAACTTTGTGTGCAATGAGCAAGCTCTCTTATCCAGGCGAATTAAATATTTATCTATTAGATGATAGTTCAACTGATAACACCGCAAAAATTGCTCAGGATTTCCAACAAACTTTTAGCCGCCTTCATTATATAAAGGTCCCACCCGGTGAGCCAAGAGGTAAGTCGCGCGTTTTAAATCATGGATTGTCCCTTATTAATTCTAAATATTTTCTAGTGTATGATGCTGATAATCAGCCAGAAATTGATGCTGTAAGACTTTTAGTAGAAAAAGCAGAAACTGTTGAGGGAGCTGTAGGATCAGTTGGTTATGTCAAAACTAAAAATGCAGACAAGAATCTATTGACCCGTATGATAGCATTAGAATTTCAAGTCTTTCAGCTCCTAATGCAATGTGGTAGATGGCAACTACTTAAACTAGGTTCACTTGCGGGTACTAATATGTTGCTAAATAAGGCTATTATCACTGAATTAGGTGGATATGATGAATATGCTTTAGCGGAGGATGCTGAATTGACTATTAGGTTAACCGCTAAAGGTTATCTGCTACCCGTAGTCCCGTTATCAAGAACCTGGGAGCAAGAGCCAGAAACAGTTAAGGCATTTATTAAGCAACGAACTAGATGGTTAATTGGAAATATATATTTACTCGAGAAGGTATTTTTATCTAAGGATTTTTGGAAGAACAAAGCCTTTCATCACGCTATACAACACCTAGTAGTATATCTATTTTTTGCTATTCTCTTAATCTTCTCTCACGTATTCTTGATAGGAAGTATATTTAATGTTTTTGAACCGAACTATGCAGCACCTGTATTAATGCTTTGGTTCATGAGCTATATAGTCTACACTTCTCAATTGGTAGGAGCTATAGTGATAGATCGTAACATAGGTCCTATAAACGTTATTGTAGCAATGATTATGTATTTTACTTATGCCCAACTATTTGTCATACTACTTGGTCGTAGTGCAGTAATGTATTTTTGGAAAAGGTTTATTAGAAAAGAAACGATTCAATGGGACAAAACAAATCGCTTTAAGAACAGAGCTGCTTGATCATGAAAAAAATGATATTAATTTTGATCACTATTTTTTTATTTCTAGTTTTTTTTGTATTATTACTGACATTTAATGCATCTAATAAGACCGGGTGGGGTAAAGACTATTTCTTAGATATTTTGACTGACCACTATCTTGAAGAGTCAGGTAAGATTCGATCTTATGGCACTAAAAAGAATACGGAATATTTATTAGAGTCAAATGGGTTATATATGAATTGGCTAAAATCACAAGAGCTTACAGAAGAAATATACAAACAAAAACAAACTATTTATCAATATTTTCTGGTAGAAAAAGGTGATGATGCTTTTTTAGCATGGAAGTTGGATGGGAATAAAGAAGCTAACGTTAATGCATGGATTGACGATAGGAGAATTATAGAAGTGTTAGGCCCAGATGATAATTTAACTCAGAAAATAAAAAGAAGTATTTTTAAACACCAAATTAAGGACAGCTATATTTCAGACTTTTATGATTGGGAGTTAAAGGTTAAAAGCTCCCGAGTTATTCTCAGTTATGGAACTAATATAGATATCTTCCCTCAATTGGACATGAAAGAACTGTATTATGAAATTTCCCACAATGACGAGGTTTTCTATCCTGAGCTTTATGATCTGTCTTCTCAATCATTCAGTGAAAATAAAGAGGTGCATATGGTTGATCAACTTTTAATCGCTATAGAGCTAGAGCAACTTCAACTTAATACTGACCCTTTTTGGAATTGGCTCGTTGCTGAGTGGAAGGAGCACAATATGATTTCTGGAAGGTACAACCGGAACACTTTAGTTGGTAATAAAATTGAATCAGGTGCTGTTTACGGTATCGCGAGTCTTTATGCAACTATAAGAAACGAAGCTTTTTATTCGCAACACTGGAAGCATAGAGGGGTTGACATTGTCTGGAAACCTGATGGAAATTATGAGGATGTTCACTTCTTCGATTTAATATGGAATGCTCCGTGAGAATTTAATCTAACCTGTGTAGAATATTTTTTCATCATCTTAGCTATTCTACATAGAAGACGTATAATAATACTATATATAGTATTGTTTTTTAATATATAATATTCTTAGAAGGCATTCACATCGTGAAAGGAGATACTGAATAGCAATGAACGACGAAACATACATGAATAAAGAAGTCGAGGAATTTAAGAGTATGTTAATAGAAAAAGAAGAATTAATAAAAGATCTCTCAGCACCTATTATCCCGTCAATCATTCCTAAAACAATCCTCGTTCCGCTAACAGGAGCTCTCACATATGAACGTTTTGCCACTATCCAGGAAATAATATTAACCCGCATTCCACACGAGAAGGCGGATTCGGTGATTATAGATTTTACGGCGATAAGTTATCGCGAAGTTGGGGATCTTGGAATGGAGCAGCTTGGCGAACGAATTACCCAGCTGAGAAATTCGATGCGTTTAATGGGCGTAGAGACGATCTTTACTGGATTTTCTTCTGCATTTGTTCAAGAGATCATCCGCTCAGGTATAGATACGAGCCAATTAGTTGTACATTCGACTTTCCGGACGGGTCTACAGTATTTGATGAAAAAGAAAGGTTTGGCGTTAGTAGAGGTTGGAGACAAATAAAATAGGATTAAAACAAATGGATCAATCCCTAGTACAGCCTCTTTAGTGAGAGGCTGCTTTTTTCTGTTAAATGGTTTCTGTTATTTAATTTCTTCTTCAAGTATAGAGACACCCAATTTCTCAAGAAGCGTAACTACTGCGGCATAACTCGTAATGTCACCTCGTGAGTATTCGCCTAAATGGTCGAGCAGCTCTTGGACAGAAATGTTTGTTTTCATAATCGGGTGCCTCCTCTTGGTGTAATTATCTTATTATAGTTCTATACCCTGGTATGGGTATTTTTACACCTAGTTTGGAGGGATTGCATCGAGGTATTTTCCAGTATTTGTTTATGTTTGCTAGAATAATTGAGGACTTCGCTGGAATCTATATGCGTTTACTAAGATTAGAGGTTAGTTTGCTAAGATTAGCTGGGAAGTTGCTAGAATAGCGAGCTGTCATGAGGTACTGCCGAGAAGATTTCCCAGTATTTTAATGCATTTGTTCGAATTATCCGGAATGTTGTTCGAATTATTAGCTGAGATGTTCGAAATAAATTGGGGTTTGTTCGAATTATGGATGATGTCATTCGAATTACCTCATTTTCATTCAGTCAATAACCTTTCACCATATAAATGAAGAGGTATCGACACGAGTCGATACCTTTTCTTATTAATGTTTATTCATTTCCCGCGAAATAATCGACAATTTTTTCGCTCCAGACAGTGTGTCCTTTTTTATTTGGGCGGAATTTTCCGTCTGGGAGTTCAACTAGATATTGACCAATTTCTTGGTCATTTGTTAATGGCCACGTATCCCAGTGATTAAGATACGGGAGGTCTTCTTCTTGTGCAAATCTCTCTAATGCGTCAACCTGCTCTTGATAGAATTCTGGTTTGTAGAGCGGGTGCGATGGCTGCAAGATCACATAAGAGCCGATTTGTGCATCGATGGCGCTCACGATCGATGATAGATTCATCATCGTTTTATCGAGCGGCACAGTTGAGTGGTCATTTAGTAAAAACGGCTCGAATACAATGATATCTGGGTTCATCGCTTCAATTTGCTGCAGGGCTTCACCTGCGTAGAACTCGCTTGTTGTCAGGTCTTTATAGCCTGAGAGATATTGAATATCAAATGTTTCCTCGCCGTATAATTCATTCAACTCTTCTTCAGCTAAGTCTGGCCATGATGGAATTTGAATCGTTTGACCATTTTCAAAGATTTCACCTTGTGCGTGGGCATCGGAGCCGATGACCGCGATTGAGATTGTTTGGTTGTTTTTATATTTTGCGATGATCTGGTCTTTTTTCTCTGCATATCTTGGATGATCAAGGGCTTCACCTAGTGATTCAGCCAACATCTCTTGCTGCTCAAGCTCTGTGTAGAAATAATCGATTGCGCCTGCTTCTACTTCTGTCAGCATATCATCGTGTTTGAACATATAGAGGGCCACAAGCAGCACACCTACTGCTGCGAGCGGCACGATTGATTTTAATAAATTCAACATATCCTCTCCACCTGCTTTCTTCTATCTATCTGTTATTCCGTGCTTCTTGCTTTCCATACGCCTGAGCGTCTTTTATCCGCGGCTCCGGTCACTTCTCCGTCTTCTCCAAATTTCGATAACACCTGTACGCCGCCATAGAACATATCTGAGTTATTAATTTTGACAAGATAGCCTTTATTGCGAAGATCTGAGACGATGGAATCCGGCATGTCTTCTTCGATAAAGATCTCATCATCTTCTACAATAAAGCGCGGCTGATCGAGCGCCTCCTGAATTGAGATGTCATCAAACATCGCGCTGATCATCACTTGTGTTAATATTTGCGGGATCCGTCTGCCGCCAGGGGTGCCGATTCCCATTACATCGTCACCGTCTTCACTTCTAACAATAGTCGGTGTGATAAAGCTTCTTGGGCTTTTTTGCGGCTCGTAGGCATTCGGTGACTTATCATTTGAGCTGAAATTGGCTAATTGATTATTTAAAAAGAAGCCTTCCACCATGTTGCCTGAACCGAAAAAGTTACTTAATGTATTTGTCGCTGAAACGACCATGCCGTCCTGGTCCATCACTACAAAATGAGTCGTGTTATTATGATTATTTTCATCAGCCGGTGTGTCGTTTACATCAAATGAAGCTGATAGCTCATCTGTTGAGATCTCTGATGCCATCTTGCTTGAATACTTCTCGCTTGCCAGTTTTTCAGTATCAACTTCCGTAAATTTCGGGTCGCTGATATTAGACAAGCGGTCATTGTATGCTTGCTTAGCCATCTCACCGAGCAGGTGAATATAGTCCGCTGATGTTTTATCAATCCGGTCGAGCTTGTACGCTTCGGCCATCTGCAGCATTTGAATCAGGGTGATCCCAGCTGTCGGCGGTCCTGCCGTGTACACGTCATAGCCGTAGAAGCTGCCTTTGGCGGCTTTCGTTTTCACAACTTCGTATTCTTCTAAGTCACGCTTTGAAACATCAGAGTAGTTATTTGCAATCTCCTCGGCAATATCGCCTTCATAAAAATCATTTAACCCGTATTCCTGCAGTCGTTTCAACGTTTCAGCCAGGTCCTCCTGCCTTAACGTCTCTCCTCCCTTAATTGCTTCATCATCAGGAAAAAAGTGACTCGCAGCATCCTGGTCAATTCGGTGCCTTGCGCCGTGAATTCTCTGGCTTAAATACGTATCGACTACAAACCCGCCTTCAGCAATGTCGATTGACGGTTCGAGCAAATCATATAAACTTTTCACCCCGTAATCGTGATGTACCTCATGCATTCCTTTTACAAGACCAGGTACACCGGTGCTGTTTTTCCTCCCATCTCTCGGGGCTGTTTCTCGGTAATCATAGACGACAGGCTCTGCGTCTGGTTTCGGCAGAACTAGCATCGTCCCGCCTCCGCCAAGTCCGGATCCATATGGCTCGGCAACGCCAAGCGCAAAGGATACAGCGACCGCAGCATCAACTGCATTGCCGCCTTGCTCAAGCACGCGCATCCCGACTTCGACGGCAACCGGATTGGATGAGCTCACGCCGTAGCCTTCTTTATGTTTCACTTGTTCCACCTCTTCATCAGGCAAGGATAAGTCGCCTGTTTCTTGTTCGCCGCCTCGGTCTCCTACAATTAAAAAAATCAAGATGATTAGGAGCAGCAGAATGAATAGAGTCGTTCATTTAATCTTCAAACAACCCCTCCTCTCTAGGGTGTAATTCGAACTATTTTTATCATCTTCTCTCAATTTATCTTGGTTTATACCGATCTTATTAGTACGTATAGACCACACAAATACTCATAGAAGGTGAACCTCTTGAAAGTACTTTTTTTCATTTTTATATATATCGCAAGTGTCAGTTTCGCTGCAGACACGCATGCCAGTTCAGGCACAAAGATTGATGCAGCAGGGATTCAGGTTGGTGATATTCTTTATTTTAAGCACACCGAAGCCACCTATATGGGCAACGGGCGCTTCATTAGTAAGAAAGGCCTTGTTGAAATTGATCTGGCTGATCCATTTTGGGCCGCTTCCTACATTGGAAGAAAACATCGTAGTTCTACAAGTACTGTTGCTGCGAATACAAAAACGACCGGTTCTACTCTTGCAAGCCGTGCCACTTCCTTAATCGGCACACCATATAATCAGCGCGGCGAGACACCGCGTGACGGGTTTTCTACCGGCAGCTTTGTTCATTACGTGTATAAAGATGTCACAGGCAGCCTGCTTTCTAAAATTCCGTTACGGCAAAAAGAAGCCGGCACTCCGATGAAGCGGTCTGAGCTTGCACCTGGCGACCTTGTTTTCTTTCAAGGGTCAAGCAGCGTGATAAGCGGCATCTATGTCGGCAACCAAGAATTTGTGATTGCTGCTTCTAACGGTGTCGCTAAACGTCATCTTGACCGTGACTCTTATTACGCCAACTCGTATGTTGGTGCTGTTCGCTACTCTCGTGATGAGCTTCGTCTCAGCCACCCGAGAAGGTATGAGAATCACGAGCATCCGGCAGTACGTGAGGCGATGAGGTATATCCATACCCCGTATGTGTTAACCGGCAATACACTCGCTGGTTTTGACTGCTCCTACTTAATTCAAATGGCCTTTGCCGACGGACTTGATGTCCACCTCCCAAGGATTACGTATAATCAGTGGGAAGTAGGCCCGACCGTCTTAGATGGCAAAATTGATTTTAAACGTCAGTCCCTTGATGATTTGATTCGTCCGGGTGATGCGATTTATTTCTCAAATACTTGGCAGCCCGGCATCTCTCATGTCGGCATTTATCTCGGCCAGAACTACATGGTTCACGCCTCAGGTGACGAGGGTGAGACGACAATCAGCTATATTGCCTCGTACTGGCAGGAGCGGATGACGGGTGTGAAGCGTTTTGATGATTTAACCCTTCGTCTTGATCATCCAGTCGTGCAAAAAGCGAGCGCTCTGCTTGGCACACCGTATGCTCTTAATGGCATGGATCCTGAAACTGGCTTTGATACAGGCAATCTCGTGCAGTACATTTACAAAGAAAGTGTCGGACTTGACCTGCCGCGCTTCGGTTCTCAGCAAATCCTCACTGGTGTTGAGGTGACTGAGCCTGAACGGGGAGACCTCCTCTTCTTCCAAGGAAGCTCGATCATTCCTGCTGTGTATGTTGGCAACGGACAAATGGTTGTGATGACTCAGCTGCAAGGTGCCACAATTATTGATTATAAGAAAAGCGACTACTGGGCGCCTCGTTATATCGGCGCAAGACGCGTTCTATAGTAATGTGACTCCGGCCAAATATGCGCCGGAGTCCTTTTTCTTATCTTGCATCATCCATACGGGCCAGCACATGACTGTGATCGACTTCAAAAATCAGGCGATCATCCTGTTGTTTGATGCTCTCTGTATTTTCCGTATCCTTTGTCAGCTGTCTGAAAATCTTGCCGCGGTGATAGAAGCTGAGCGCTCCTTCCACCGGCTTCGGCTGCGCTTCGTAAATACGGAATGGAACGAGCTCGACTTCAGCTGTCCCATCTTCTTTTAGGTTGTACTGCGCAATAGCCGTATCACGTGTGCGCGTCCAGCCTTGGTCAAAGACGAAGTTTCCGATTGAATACAAGATTAACGTGTCATTGTACACATCCACTGATTGCAGCACATGCGGATAGTGCCCGATCACAATATCAGCACCGGCATCAGCGAAAGCTTTCATTAACGTTTCCTGACGTGTTGTCGGTGAGCTGTCATACTCCTGTCCGGCATGAACATGCACAACCACTAGATCAGCTTGGCTTCGTGCCTCGCGAATTAACGGCAGTGCCTCGTTTGGGTCCGTTGTTAAGACAGCTGCTGCATTTGACGGCGCGACAACATCGGTTACCCCGACTGTTGCGACTTCAAGCCCGTTATGTTTTGTATATGACACGCCTTGGGCCGCGTCATAATCCGTTGCGACTCCAACTGCTTCCACATCAGATTCATCGATTGCTTCTAATGTTTCTTTCGTTTGCGGCGAATCAATTTCAAATGAATGATTGTTTGCTAGATTGACGACAGAAAAGTCCGCGTCTTCTAGCGTTTTGATTGCCTCTTTATCAGCCACTAAGCTTGAAATCTCTTCTTCACTTAACGGCTTTGAGCTTTCTTCATCGAGCACTGGACTTGTTAAGTTCCCTGTCACATAGTCGGCTGCTTCAAAGTATGGCTTTGTATAAGCAAACATATGATCATAGCCATGTCGTTCGGCTACTTTTTCAACATGCCGGCCAAACATAATGTCACCCACAAGCGAGGCCGTAAAGACTGAATCGTCTTCTTTGGCCACAGTCGGCACGTCAGCCTGGCGAATGAAGCTGGTACTCGCTAAAATGATAAAACATATGATGAATGCGATGATGGAATGTTTTTTAGCATGCACTTTATGCTTCTTCGTGCTCATTAACACTTTTTCCGGGAAGGTCAGTTTACGTTTTTGACTCATGGTTATCCCTCCCTACAGTAAGTAAAACAGCGAAATAATCGCAAATGTGATCCCGCTTAGTGCGAGTGTACTTAATACAGTCGGCGTCACACCTTGTTTTTGAATAGTGTTTGCAATTAATCCGGGCACGATGACGCCGAGACCCCTAAACTCATGGATCTCAAAGGGCATGACCGGATAGAAGAAGTCGAAGACGAGTTTCAACACAATCCCCGTCGTAAGCATTGCCGCGAACTTTCTGCGGCCATATAAAATCGTTATTTTTGAAATTCCGTACACAACAATTAAGTAGGTTAAAAAACTAATTGCAAAAATCATGATTAAAAATACTGGCTGGTCAAATACAAGCGCCAAATACCCAGGCACAATCAGCCCTGCCGGCATGATGCCGGTTTTCTCGGCATAGACCAAGCTCAGTACGACACCAATTACGAGTGCCACATATAAATCAGTACCAAACACCTTAGCTCCTCCTCGTCTAACTCGCTAATCTCTTCACTTTATATTGATTTAATTTCTCGATTAATGGCTCGGCTGCCCCGTGAATGTTTCCTACGCCATAAATCGTCGTTGATGCCATTACATCGTATAAGTAGTCGGCAATCTCATCAGTAGATGCCCCTTCGAAATTAACAATCTCATTTGCTGGAATCAATCCATCTTCAAATGCATCGACAATCGGCGATACACTCTCCCCGATTACAACGAGCTTGTCCATCTCTATATGAGGCAGTACGTCCCGGGCAAACTGTTCAGTCCGCTCAACGCGGTCCTCACGGCAGTTCATAATAATGACCGGCTGCTTTGTCGGATAGCCTAACAGCTCCACACGCTTCCAAATGTTTATTGTCGATGCCGCATCGTTTGCTGCGAATCCATTTACAAAATACGATGTCTGATTTGAATGGTCATCCATCGGAATAATCCGCATCGCACCAGGGTCTGGGTGGGCATTTAACATGCCGCGGAAAGCTGTTTCTTCATCTATGCCAAGCGCTTCTGCAACAGCAAGAGCAAGTGAGGCATTTTCCGGGAACACCATGTATTCAAACTGCTTTAAAAAAGCCTCTGAAATTCTTGAGTTGTCTGCGACGATGACTTTCGTATTACGTTTTTCCGCAATTTCCTTATAGTAGTCCGTGTACGGGCTCTCCGTAATAATGAGATGTCCGTTATAAGGAATCGTTGCAACAAAGGCTTGCGCCACTTCATCTAGTGTCGGTCCCATCACATCCATGTGATCTTCAAGCACATTAACAATGACACCGATGTTTGCTTGTACCATTTCTTCTTGGAACGTGATCTGATAGTCCGGGTTAACGGCCATGCATTCACTAACAAGAACTTCGGCATCAAGATCTGCTGCTTCTTTTACTACGATCCGCTGCTCGCGGATATTCGGCCCCTCAAGACGACGCTTGATCGGCTTCTCTTCTTTCTTGTTCCAGTAAATCATTCGTGCTGATGTACCGGTTGTCTTTCCAATTGTTCTTTTGCCCGTCTCTGTGATCACTCCTGTTACTAGGCGCGTGACGGTTGATTTTCCTCTGATTCCATTAATGTTGACGCGTACGGGAATGGAGTCGATGTTTCGTTTGTGAATAATCTTCTCTCTAATTCCAAGCACCAAAATAAAAATGACAAAAATGGAGATCGGTATAAAAGCCATTTCATATACCTCTTTTCTGTTTTTTTTAACCATCGCAGGACATTTAGTGGTGCAATAGGCACCGCGTCCCCGAAAGCTCACAAATTTGAAATATTCATGAACAATGGCTTGCCATAGCACATTATAATCAAACGACTGCCCTTTTGGCTGTACGTCGTTCGAGCTGAATAAAAGTAGAACATCCGGCTTATAAATCAGGCTGCCACTTTCGTACATTAAAGCGATATATGAGAAGATGGTTACATATTTACTTAGCGAGTTAGTAGGACATAGATACCCTTTCCACATTAAAGACTGTAGGTATGCGGTTTATTCGCGGTCAAGTCAGATTTGTTGACATTTTTTCATATTCACGTACTATGCGACCAATGCGGGACCTATAGTTTTTGAGGTTGGGAGAATGTGGAGAATTAAAGCGGATTCGATAAGGATGGAATGGTGTTTTTCCAAAATATTACTGTTCCTTTAGGTGTAAGCGGGGCATTTGGAGGAGGGAGCGGGTGCGGATGGCGGGTGTATTTCCAATATTTTGCTGCATTTGTTCGAAATAAGTGGAAAGTTGTTTGAATTAATGATGGGTTTGTTCAAATTATCGGGATGCTTATTCGAATAATTGGGATTTTTGGTCGAATTATGGCTTGAGCAGATGACTTTTTCCAATATTTTGCTGCATTTGCTAGAATGACTCCTCCATTTGCTAAGATAATCTCCTACAATGCTGAAACCCAACAAAAAAAGTGCGCCGCAGCGCACTTTTCTTATTTCTGACCTCGCTTATCACTCGGATGGAGCACTCTTACTTGCTCTGGCTCCGCCGGATCAAAGACAAATTCAAATTTTCCGCCTCGATCTGGCGTAAATGTTAACTCACCTGTCGATTCTCTTCCGTTTATTACATATTCAAACGTCACAGTCTGCTTATTTTTTAAATGGATGCCTGACGAGCGCCACACACCTGCTGCTTCGTCATAAGATAAGGCGATGTCCTCTGCATGTACGCCACGCAGCGCAACATGCTCAATGACCTCTTCTTCCTTAACCACTTGATAGACAGCAAATGAATTCGCTCCTATTGTCAGCTCATCCGCTAACACTCTCTCACCTGTTACTAGATTCTCCAATTCAAGTTCTTCATCCAACGCTAGCACAGCTTCTGCTCCTTTATTGACAGCAACAATCAAACGCTCGTCCTCATTGCTGCGCTCAAATAGAAGAGCATCGCGTGTTGCAGCATGCGCATGAAAGTCCCCTGTGCGAAGGGCTGAGTGGGTTTGACGGAGCTCGATTATTTCTTGGTAATGACTGAGCAGTTCCTGGTCCTGTTTTTCTTCATCCCAAATCATGAACTCGCGATACCAGCGGTCTTTCCAGTCATTAAATTCATTATGGTTCGCACTTTGCGAGAGACCGACTTCTGTTCCGTAATAAATAACTGGTGAGCCCGGCAGCATAAATTGCGTAAATGATGCCAGCTTCAGCTTGTCTGTGTTATTGCCTGCTTCATATAAGAAGCGCGGTAAGTCATGATTATCTAGGAATGTCGTCATAATATATTCCGGGTGATACACAGCTTCATTTTCCTCGACATAGTTCACGACAGACTGCATTGAACCGTCAAAAGCAAATGTTCCTTTAAACGTATCGTGGAAGCCGAAGTCCAGTGAACCGTCAAGTTTTCCAGCATAGCTCGAAATTTTCTCGCGGCTGTCCCATACCTCGCCGAACACATACATGTCAGGATCAATTGATTTTACTTTATCGCGGAAATCGACCCAGAAGCTGTAGCTCGGACCTTTTGCATAATCAAGGCGCAAGCCGTCAAATTCAAGCTCTTCTAACCAAAATGGAACGACCTCATTTAACATATAATCACGTGCTTCCGGATGGTCGTTATTAAATTGCGGCAGCTCTTCAATCCCGTAAAATGTCTCATAAGTGCCGTCCTCATAGAACGTATACCAATCGTAATACGGGCTGTCCTCCCCATTTTTAAGCGCATCTTGGAAAAATGGATGCTTGCTTGATGTGTGATTCGGAACAAAATCATAGATCACTTTCATATCACGATCATGCGCCTCATCAATTAATTCTTTTAATACCTTAAGTGTGCCGAAATTCGGATCAACGCCCATAAAGTCTGTCGGGTGATAGCCGTGCGAATACGGACCTTCAAATACCGGCGACAGCCAAATCGTATCCACACCAAGCTCTTCAATGTAATCAAGCTTTGCAAGTACGCCTTCAAGGTCACCGCCCATCCAGTCTTTTAATGCTTCTTCCAGCGGCAGACTTGGATCTACCCCGAAATTATTATCTGTATTGCCATCAAAAAAGCGATCGACAAAAATATGATAAATGACGGCATCCTTCGCCCAGTCTGGTGAACTGTAATTCTCAACATAGTAAGCAAACTCGGTTGCTTCCACGCTTGTTAAGCTGTTTGTATCGGCAAATTGAGATCCAATGCCCTCAGCTGCCCACACATCGACAACATATTTTACCGGCGTGCCGTCTGCTTGCTTAGGGATCACCCCTTTTAAAGTCGAACGCTGCAAGTGATCGTCTGATTTTGTTTCGAATACCTCTAATGGAGAGAACTCGCCAGAACTTGCTTCCCCGCGTGCGCCAGCTGGAGTGCTTCCGTCTGTAGTAAAGTAGATTCCGCCCTCATCAATCGGGCCGTAATGCTCCACCTTTATTGTAATCTCAACATCATTACTAGGAGATGGGATGAACGGGTTGTGGTTAAAATTATGCGAGACATTTTTAGCGACAGGAAGGCCTGTCCATTCTGTTACCGTGTCGAATACAATCGTTCCTTCTTCCGTAAACGTTGCGGTGCGGTTGGCATCAATAACTTCACGGTACTTCGAATCACCTAGCCCGTAGCGGTATTCGATCTCCTCGCCCGCATGGCCGTTTAACGTAACAGTGAACACCTCACCTTCCCGCTCTAGTGAAGTCACGCTGTAATTGAAGCTGTTATTGCTCGTTGCGACTGTTGGTACGGCCCAACCGGGTGTATCTTCTGGCACCGTTAAATGAAGCGTAATCGCCCCGTCATACTCAGTTGCCGGCCTTACGTCAACTTTACGCTGATCGCCAGGGTCAAAATAAAATTCATATTCGCCTGTCTGCGGCACCTGGAATCGTAAATTGTCACCAGGGAGCCACTCGTTATTCATGACAAATTTATACTCAAACTGAATTCCGCCGGAAAGTGTGACAGGTTCACTCTTCCATAAGCCTTCGGACTCATCAAATGTGAGCGGGTTGTTCTCCCCGTCCCAGCGCAGCGGTGATTCCCCGCGCAGAACGACTTTATCGTATACTTGGTCGCCTGCAGCCTCCGCTTTGTTCGTTTGTGCAAACGGTTGCACAAACAGAGATAATAAAAGGCTTAATACCATTATTAAGACTAAACTCTTTTTCATCTTATTCTCCCCTCTTTTTCTCGGATTTTAGCATTTCTGAAAACGCTTACTAGTTTTCATTGTAGTATGGTTTTATTTATTAATGCAATAATTTTCCGAAAAATAGGCAATCGGTTGCACAAGAGGAGATAAGGAGTTGTCGAAGAATAGGAGCGGAATAGGTCTTTTTTATTTACAGAAGAGGAAACACTACTCGCCGTAGAGCTTCCCCTCCATTTCCGCGCGAACAAAACAGAGCCTGCTTTCTTCGCTTTCTTTTAACAAGCCTTCTTTACGGAGCTTGGTTAACGTACGATTGACGGTCTCCCTTGTCGTGCCGATCATTTTGGCTAGCTGCTGGTTAGTGTAATCGGATTTGATCACTGTTGTATCGTCTTTTGCAACCTCACCATTGGTATCTCCGAGGCGGATAATCAATTTAATAATTTGCTCGTATGTATTGTTGACGATTTGCGCTTCAAGACGGTCTTGCAAGTCAACAATCTTCTCACCTAGCACATGGAACACTTGGATGCACAGTTCTGGATTTTTACGGAGAATGTCTTCAAAATCATTTATCGGAATCACGACAAGCTGGGCACGGTCGATCACCTGAGCATAGGCAGGATAACCGCCTTTTCTAAAGAAACCGACATGAGGAAACATCTCGCCTTCTCGTAAGATCGCTACAATTTGCTCGCGGCCGCGGTTATCGGCCTTATATATTTTGATGCGGCCGCTGTAAATGAAATACACATTTTCAATCTGTTCATCCTGCATAAAAATATGGCTGCCCCGTCCCCACTCGCGATATATTGATATATTAACAATCTGATCGAGCGCCGTATCGTCGAGTCGTTTAAACAGCGGAAAATGAGTTAATAACTCTTTAATCGTATCCGTATTTAGCATGAAGGTCCCTCCTATTACCTGTTAGATTTCACCAGTTAGTCACATCTATTGTGATGTATATCACACCCCTGCCAACTGCTGCGAGCTATACTCATAAGTGTAGAAAACAGAAGACGAGAAGGGGCGAGTGCATATGTTATCTAAAGAAACTATTTCTATTATAAAGTCTACGGTTCCTGTATTGGAAGTCCACGGAACAAAGATTACGACTCGTTTTTACCAACTATTATTCGAGCGTCACCCTGAACTATTAAATATATTTAATCATGCAAATCAAAAACAAGGACGCCAGCAAACAGCATTGGCAAACTCAGTGTATGCGGCAGCTGTTCATATCGACCGCTTAGAAGAGATCATTCCGGTTGTAAAACAAATCGGACATAAGCATAGAAGTCTTGGCGTGAAGGCTGAGCATTATCCAATTGTCGGCGAAACATTACTAGATGCTATGGTAGATGTGTTAGGCGATGCGGCTACCGATGAAATTCTCGCTGCATGGGGCGAGGCGTACGGCGTGATTGCTGATGCCTTTATCGGTGTAGAAAAAGAAATGTATGAGGAAGCTGAAAATCAAGATGGCGGCTGGGCTGATTTCCGTGAATTTGTCGTCGCTAAAAAAGTAGTCGAGAGCGATGTGATTACCTCCTTCTACTTACAGCCATATGACGGCGGTAAGATTGCTGAATTTAAAGCCGGCCAATATGTGACGATTAAAGTGAAGCCTGAAGACAGCGAGTATACTCATCTTCGTCAATACAGCTTATCTGATGCTTCAGGAAAAGATTATTACCGAATCAGCGTGAAGCATGAAAATGACGGCGTCGTATCAAGCTATTTGCATGAAAAAGTGGTTGAAGGCGATAAAGTAGAGCTAACAGCACCAGCCGGAGATTTCGTTTTAAATACAGATTCTGATAAGCCAGTGGTTCTAATTGGCGGCGGGGTCGGCGTGACTCCGATGATGAGCATGCTGAACACATTGGTTGAAGAGCAGCCAGAGCGTGAAGTCATCTTCATCCACGCAGCTGAAAATGGTGCGGTGCAAGCATTTGGCAAGCATGTAGAAGAGCTGGCTAGTGCGAATCATCAAGTGAAGAATTATACTGTGTATGCTAATCCGACAACAGCTGATGTTGAACTCGGTGCGTTCGATCTTAAAGGCTTGATTGAGCTGAAATGGCTGAAATGTGCAGTCAGTGATGTAGCAGCTGAGGCTGACTTCTACTTCTGCGGACCGGTTCCGTTTATGAGAGTAATGAAGCAGTATTTAGCTGAGGTAGGCGTGAGCGAGGAGCGCGTACATTATGAGTTCTTTGGACCAGCGGCGAGCTTGGATGCAGCGGTTGAGCAAATTTAATGATAGTCTCAACTTTTTTAAAAGTACTGTTATCTTATAGCAGTACTTTTTTTTATTAGTAAACAAGTTGTTAAAAATTATTTTTTGACTTATTTTGTCGAATATATAGATATAAAGTATTGTTTGGGTTAGTATTATTAGTGCTTTTGATTCAGTTAAGAGGTATACAGGAGTGACTTTTTTATTATTATTTTTCAAATTATTAATATATCCTTGGCTGTATTTTATTAAGTATAGAATAACTAATATACTAGGAGGTTACGAATGAAATTTTGTAAAGAGTGCGGAAGTCCGTTAAAAGCTGGTGCTGTTTTTTGTGCAGAGTGTGGCACGCCTACACAAAATAATGTAAAAAACCCCAATCAGCAAATAGCAGCAACCACATCATCAGTTGCAGAAAAATCCCCACCCCAAAAAAGCTTCTCATTCAATGATCTTACAAAGAAGCAGAAATTATTTGGCTTAAGTGCTGTACTTGCATTTATTTTACTCATTTCATTTCACCAAATAATGTCTTCAATAACGAGCAAGGAAAGAGTAATTGAATCTTTCAAAACAGCTATTTTGGAGCAAGACTCTGATAAATTATTAACCCTCCTTCATTCAAGTGACCCAAGATTAGAAATTCATGAAGAAGGTACAGCAAGTATTATCCATTATGTATTAGATAACCCCTCTTATTATGAAAGCTTAATGAGTGACCTTAACCAGCAAGCAGCTATGTTAGATATTAATAATGATTTAGTGCCAGCAGAAGAAGAGTATTATGACTATGATTATAACTCTGACTTCCCTTCCGTTTTCCATTTACAAAAAGAGGGAAAAACGGCACTGTTTTATGACCAATATCGCATTAATGTAACTCCTTTTTACTTATATGTATCTACTAATTACGAGGATTCTGTCATTAAAGTAAACGGTGAGCCAGTCACTACAGCTACAAGTTACGATTTCACTCAAGAGTTAGGACCTTTTATGCCTGGCTATTACGAACTAAAATCTGAGTATTCCAATGAATATTCACTATTAGAGGAAACCCAATTTGTTGAATTGTTTTATCAACACAATAATTATTCTAATGTCCAATTAAATCTTTATGGAGATTATGTCACTATTTATGCTGATTATGAGGATCATGTAGAAGATTCCAAGATTTTTATTAATAATGAAGAGACACCCTACACTTTACAAACTTCAGCAGATATTGGCCCTCTGTCCCTTGATGAAACAATCAGTGTGTATGCTGAATTGTCATTCCCTTGGGGTACTGTAAAGACAGGGGAGAAATTGATTGATTCTTCGCACGTAGATTTAAATGTGGAAAATATTGTTAACGAGACAGATAAAGAACATATTATTAACTTAGGCCATCAATTTGGTGAACAATTAATGAATGCATACGAGACAGATGATGTTCATTCAATTACGATCGTCACTTCTGATTACCATGATCGTATTGCGAATGATTTTGATAGCGAGACATATGAGAGTTTCGTATATAAAGAGGGTTATTTTAATCCTCAAAATATGAGACTCGATACTTCAAACGAAGAGCTGGAAATTTCTATGCCAATAAGGTATACCTTTGAAACTCAATATTATGAATCAGAGAGTACGGATGAAAGGCAAGAAGAGTATTGGGTTACCTTCCATTATGACCAAGAGAACCAGGCTTGGTTAATAGACAGCCATGATCAATTTGGCTATTTTGATTATTTTGAAGAAACTTCAGAAACGGTTCAAAAAACATACAATGCTGAAGAGCTAGAACTATAAATTTAAGGGAGACTACAAATTATGAGCTGTCCAAACTGTAATACCACATTAGACCAAGGGGCAAAATTTTGCACGAGCTGCGGCCATAGACTCGCAGCTGCAGAAGAGGTATCGGCAACTAGTGATTCAGCTGCCACTACTACAATTAATCATCAACAATATCTTGATCAAGGGAAGAAAATTAGTAAACAATATGTAACCTTTGCTAAGCAATCATTAAGGAATCCTTTTTCATCTGCAACATCTTTAAATAGCACCAATATGATTAATGCGATCATTTCAATCGTATTGTACGCTTTTCTGCTCCCTCTTTTTCTTTATAATGCACTTAGTAAAATGAGTATGGGGTTTTATTCTCCTTCTTTTGGAGAAATAGTTATTGTGCCAATGTTTGTTTCAATGATTATTTTAATTGGGATTACCGGAATTATTTTTGCAGTTTCTAAGTTAATGAAGGTACAAATTGGATTTCTAGATGTTTTAACAAGGTTTGGATCTCTTTTGACCATTCCCGCTGCTGTACTTATTTTAGCAAATGTCTTTGCGGTACTTTCTGTAATGAGTTTTGGCGTCATGCTCCTTGTAGTAAGTTTAATTTCTTACTTTGTTGCTATTGCAGCAACCATCATGTCTCTGCCTTCACAGCCGGGTATAGGTATTGACAAGTTTTACGGCATTCTTATTACTTATCTTGTCATGCTAATTGTTACTTATATGTTCGGTGAGAGTATCGTAAGTGATTTCATCGCTGAACTTACTAGCTTCGGAAGTTTATTTTAATGCTTAAAAGAAAAGGCATCGGCTAAGCTGATGCCTTTTCTTTCATTTGATGGAATGTAGATATAATTCAAAAACTTCTTCCAGTGAGTATGTACCACATATGGTCGGAAGAAGTTTTTTCATTTCCACATCCTCCTAAATGTAAATTGTTAAGATGAATGCGAGGAAGAGAGTTGCTTAGGGCGAGGTAGATTGGGTTGGACCGAGGTGAATTTTACATTTATGTAAAGGTTTGTTCGAATTATGATCTAGTTTGTTCGAAATATCGTTAATCTTGTTCGAAAAATCTCCTAACCTATTCGAATTAACTCAGAAACAAGGCGTCGATCTTACTCGATGCCTTGTTTTTTTATGAAATCTGCTAATACAGTCACATCTAATTGATACCTCCTAGCCTTTGTTACTCCTTTTCTTTCAATCGGCAGGGAAGTCAACAGTCTTTTTGATATAGAAGGATTAATTTTTAGAAATTCAGCAGCTTCTCTATTAGTAATGTTTCCTTCAAATAAATAGGAATAATCAATTAGGCTATTAATATGCGCATTATTTGAGCGGAACCAGCAATGCTGGCAATTCCACTTTCCGTTTGCTCTTAACATGGGAAGCGCGGAGCATTTGAGGCAGTGCACTCCTTTTATGAGGTCACTTCGTTGTAATTGATAAGCCAGCAGCGGCTCAAAAACAGAGGATGTGTGAGATTTAATTAATAGCTTTACAACTTTCTTTACTGTTTTAGGTTCACAAATTAACGTTTGATATTGCACGCTAAGCTTCTCTATCCGCTTCACTAAAACCGTATCGCGTATTACATGTTTTCTTGTATAGGACGTAGAGTCAGAAAGGGATATTCTGCTTTGCGAATTCGTTATAACTACTAGCGTTTCAACCGGTATATCCGGCACCTTATGTTTCTTTAAAAATTGACGCAGTTGACTAGCTTGCTTTTGGACTTGAATGATGGGGTCTGGAAATGTGTCTTCTGCATCAGGAGTTGTGCGGATGAGCTGTTGAAATTCTGGTTCAAATGAGAGGGTTCCATAGAGATGCTTCACTTCGATGATAAGGATGTAGGTGGGAGTGAGGATGAGTGTATCGATTTGAAAGAAATATTCGCCTCTCTGTAGGCGAAGGTCGTGGAAGATGATGTACTCTTTTGGAGGCAGGAAGCTGAGGTGATAATCGAGGGCGGACTCTCCTTTATATCCGGCTTTTCGTTTTGCAAGATCGGCTTCAATGTGAGGTTTTTTAGGATGATGAGCAGGGATTCTGCGGAGGAGAGCTTCTAATTTGTCAATATGAACGGGGATTTTGCGAGGTTTGGCAATCATATAGGGCTCCTTTGCGGTTTGGTAGAGGTTTAGCAGATGAAGAACTTCGACAAATTGAATGGTTTGTCCTTTATTTTGAGACGTTATTAGGGTGTGTGGCTAATAATTCGAACATGATTTGATGTAATTCGAACAGAGTTACTCATCATTCGTTCATCTTCTCCATTATTTCGAACAACATCCCGATTAATTCGAACAAACGCAGCAAATATATGGAAAAACACAACCGCCCCAGCGGTTGTGCCCTCATCCTTACACTCCTGAATACGCCATAAACCCGCCGTCAACTGGCACGGTGATGCCTGTAACGAATCCGGACATATTCTCATCTGCCAGCCACAGTAATGTGCCGAGCAGATCTTCCGGATCGCCGAAGCGGCGCATTGGTGTGTGCGTAATAATCTTCTCCGAACGCTCTGTTAAGCTGCCGTCTTCATTTTTCAACAGCTTATGATTCTGTTCTGTTAAAAAGAATCCTGGTGCGATCGCGTTGACACGTACGCCTGACTGAGCCATGTGAACGGCGAGCCATTGCGTGAAATTATCAATAGCTGCCTTTGCAGCGCTGTATGCAGGCACCTTTGTCATTGGAGATGGTGCGCTCATTGACGAAATATTGATAACAACGGCGCCTTCTTTATCGACCATGCGCTTCAAGAATACTTGCGTGGTATTAATCGTCCCTTGAATATTCAAGTTAAATACATGCTGGAAGCCTTCGCTGCTCATATCAAAGAATGTATTTACCGAGTCATCCGTTAAATCTTCTTTTCGGAAGATTTCATTTGTTGTCGTTCCTTTTGGATGATTGCCGCCTGCCCCGTTAATCAAAATGTCGCATACGCCAAGCGTTTCTGTAATCACTTTATCCGCTTCTACGATACTGTTTAAATCAAGGACATCGCATGCGATCGCCAACGCCTCGCCGCCCGCCTCGATAATATCCTGCTCCACTTGCTTTCCTTTTTCAGCGGTACGATTTAAGATTGCTACTTTCACGCCTTGGCGTCCTAGCTCTCTTGCCATCGCACTGCACAGCACGCCGCTTCCGCCTGTAATGACCGCTACTTTACCTTTTAAATTTTCATTGATTGCTAGCATCGTTTAGGCCTCCTGCTTTGCTTTGGCTTTGATTTTGCTCCCTGCTTAATGCATCCCATATCCCCCAGATGTACATAATCCCAAGGGCACGATCATACAGCCCGTAGCCCGGACGGCATTTTTCATCCCAAATATGACGGCCGTGATCGGGGCGGGCATAGCCTGTGAATCCATTTTCGTGATAGGCCGTTACAATGTCTGTAATATCTAGAGAGCCGTCCTGCGTTCTGTGTGATGTTTCGATGAAATCACCGTTTTCATAAATACGGACATTACGAATATGGGCAAAAGGAATTCGATCGGCAAATTCTCGTACCATATCAGCCACATCATTATCAGGGTTCGATCCCAATGATCCGCTGCATAGAGTTAGACCATTTGAAGGACTATCTACAAGATTTAAGATACGCTGCAAATTCTCTTTATTTCTAACGATGCGTGGGAGACCGAATATAGACCATGGTGGATCATCTGGATGGATCGCCATTTTGATATCATGCTGCTCGGCAACTGGAATGATATTTTCTAGGAAATAATGAAGATTGCTCATTAAGTCTTCTTCTGTCACATCTTTATAGGCAGCAAACAGCTTTGTTAAATCAGCAAGACGCTCAGGTTCCCAGCCGGGCATGGTCAGCTCTGAATTCTCATTAATCTTTTTGACCAAATCCATTGGATCGATATCATGGATTTTTGATCCTTCGTAAAACAGCGCAGTGGAACCGTCTTCTAGTTCCTTCGCAAGATCTGTCCGAAGCCAATCAAAAATAGGCATGAAGTTGTAGCAGATCACTTTGACGCCGACACTTGCTAATTTCTCAATTGTTTTCTTGTACGCTTCAATGTAGTGATCTCTTGTTGGAAGGCCGAGTTTAATATCTTCGTGAATATTTACGCTTTCTACCACTTCGATATGTAAACCATGTTCTTCGGCTTGTTCTTTCACCGCATGAATCTTCTCAATCGGCCACTCTTCACCTGCAGGAACATCATGCAAAGACCAGACAATCCCTTCGACACCTGGGATTTGTTTAACTTCTTTTAACGCCACATGATCATTGCCGTCTCCAAACCATCTAAATACCATTCTCATGATCTTATTCCCTCCCTTTTTAGTTAGTTAATAGCTCCACATACACTTTCGCTGCTTCCACTACACCTTCTACACCGGAGTTTTTTAAAGCTTTATTCCAGTCACTTCCGACTCCAACTGCAGCTGCCCCGTTTTTAATCCATTCCTTGGCATTCGAAGCATTTACTCCGCCAGTCGGCATGATTGCTACATGCGGGAGAGGTCCTTTAACCGATTTGATAAAGGATGGCTCAAATTGGTTTCCTGGAAATAGTTTAATTAACGCAACGCCGTATTCTGTCGCTTCCTTCATTTCACGGATTGTCATACAGCCTGGTACATAAGGGACTTGGTATCGATTACAGAGCTTAGCCGCGCCGGCATCAAAGCACGGGGAAACGACATACTCCGCTCCATTTAAGATCGCGATTCTAGCTGTTTCTGAATCTAAGACACTTCCTGCACCTACTGTAATATCAGGGTATTGTGAGCTTAATTGCTTAATTAAACGCATTGCATCTGGTGTTGTGAACGTTACTTCAATGGATGTCACGCCGCCTTCAATACAGCCTTTGGCAATTGTGGCTGCCTCTTCAAATGTATCCCCGCGAACGACAGCTGTGATTCCGGCATCGATCATCTTCTGTAAAATTTGATAGCTTTTCATCATCATTCTCCTTTTATCAAGTTAGTCCCGAATCAACACATCATGCCCACCCGTTAATTGGGCGGGCAGATCGTGCTTACATGGAGATTACTGCTTTTCGTACTTCATTTGGATTATTTTCAATGAAAGACATCGCTTCTTTAATTTCATCAATGGAGAAGGTATGTGTGACCATTTCATCTACATTCAGCTCTTTTTCTTCCATCCACTTAATTACTTTTTCAAATTGATTCGTTTGCAGGCGTGATCCGACAATTGTTAATTCTTTTTTTGTTATTGGAAGCTGAGAGATTGTTGATGGACGCTCATCAAACCCTAGTACCACAACACGTCCGGCAATGGAGGCTGCATGGATGCCTAGTTCAAATGTTTGCGGAAGACATACCGCATCAATCACGACATTAGCTCCTTCACCAGCTGTGGCTTTCATCACCGTCTCCACTACATCCTCTTTACCAGCATGAATCACTTTATCTGCTCCGCACTTAAGGGCAAAGTCTAATCGTTCTTCACTTAGATCGGTGATAAAACATGTGGCTCCAAGCAGTTTTGCTACTTTTAGACAGCAGATTCCAATCGGACCTGCTCCTTGAATCAAAACGGTATCCCCTTTTTGAACATTTCCGCGCCAGTTGGCTTGTGCCCCGATCGTAAATGGCTCGACTAATACCGAATCTTCAAATGGAATGGATGCATTCACTTTATGAAGGTGAGCTTCGTTTACGACCATATATTCCTGCATCCCGCCGTCTCGGTGGACACCATACACTTCAAGCTTTTCGCACACATTTGCTCGACCATTACGGCATGCATAACACTCGCCGCATGTATCAATTGGCTCTAGTACCACCTTATCGCCTTCTTTTAAACGGGAAACACTCTCCCCCGCTTTGACGACTTCACCTGTCACCTCATGTCCGATGATCCGCGGATACGTAGCTAATGGATTGGTCCCGTGGTAGATATGCATATCTGACCCGCAAATTCCTACCATACGGACACGCATCAGCACTTCATTTGCCGCTTTAATGTCTGGTACTTCTTTTTCAATAACTGCAATTGAACCAGCTTCCTCAACATTTACAACTTTCATGATCTAGACGCCTCCTATTAATCAAACAAACTTGGTAAGAACAACGTAATTTCAGGGATAAAGGCAACTAAAAGTAAAACTACTAAACTTACAAATAGGAACGGAACAAGTGCTTTGGTCGTATCCCAGATCGACACTTTACCGATGCTTGATGCAACGAATAAACAAACTCCTACAGGCGGTGTTGTCAGCCCGATGATTAATGCAAGCACCATAACGATCCCAAAATGTACTGGGTCCATGCCGACTTGAGCCGCTACCGGAAGCAGTACCGGGAATAAGATAACAAGAGCTGCGATTGTTTCCATAAACGTTCCAACAAATAGCAATAATAAGATAATTAACAGAATAACGAGGATTGGATTTTCTGTAATCCCTAAGATGGTGTCTGCTACTAAAATTGGAATTTGTTCACTTACTAAAATGTAGCCAAAAAGGTTAGCAAACCCTACTAGAATTAAGATCGATGCTGTACTGATCATTGAATCTAGGATAATTTTTGGAACTTGTTTGATCTTTAAGTCTTTATATACGAACAACCCGATCACTAATGCGTAAAGGACAGCAACAATAGAAGCCTCTGTCGGTGTAAAGTAACCGCCAAGGATTCCGTATAAAATGATGACTGTCATCAAAAGCGCCCAGAATGCGCCGAAGAACGATTTTGTAATTTCACCGATTGGCTTACGGTCTTGCTTTGGGTAGCCTCTTTTCACGGATAGGAAGTAAGCCATGGCCATTAATCCCAAACCAAGAAGCACACCAGGAATTGCACCTGCTAAAAATAAATCTCCGATCGATACACTTGCGAGCGTACCGACAATAATTAACGGCAGAGATGGCGGGATAATCGGTCCAATTGTAGAGGATGATGAAGTTACAGCCGCTGCATAAGGTGCGTCATAGCCTTGCTTTTTCATCGCGGGTATCATGACCGAACCAATACTCGCTGTATCAGCTAAAGCTGTACCAGAAATTCCGGCAAACCCCATAGAAGACCCGATATTCGCAAGACCTAGTCCCCCTCTGATATGACCGACGATATCATTGGCAAATTTAATAATTCGCTCAGTGATCCCGCCTGCATTCATTAAGTTCCCAGCAAGAATAAAACCCGGGATACATAGAAGAACGAATGAGTTAATTCCAGAGAACATTCGCTGCGGAATAATCGTCAGAGGAACATCAACGATAATTAAATAAAGTAAACTTGAAAGCCCTAAACTAAAGGCAATGGGTACTCCTAAAAACATGAGAACAAGGAAGGATAGGAATAAAAGTAATGCCATCATGCTTGTTCGCCTCGCTTCCTTCTAACAAATAGATCAATGATGCTGATCATCGCATACACTCCGACAAGCAGCATGGATAAACCGATGCTTGCATGAATCCACGACATTTCAATTGCCATCGTAGCTGAACGCTGCCCTTGACCAAGCAGCATGAAGTAGTAGCCGTAATAGGCAATGTAGGAACACATCACAATGACTAGCAGTTGAGTAAACGCTGTATAATAATTCCGGAACCTCTCCGGTATTGCATTCAAAATGAAATCGATACTAATAAATTCTTGACGTTTCATCGCAAGCGGTGCTCCAAAAGATACCGCGAATATAAATAAATAACGTGTTAATTCTTCTGTCCAAACAGCTGAAAAAGGTAGGAATCTAGTAGATATCTGCATAGTTACAACGACAATAATACCGATAAAACATAGGGCAGTTAAGACTTCTAGCGTTCGATCTAAAAGTTTTAGCGGTCTCACATTTCTCATCGCCTTTCTTAGAAATAAGACGTACCAACGCCTAGTTGATACGTCTTATTAAAATCCCTTATTGAACTTCTAAAATTTGCTGATAAAGCTCAAATTGCTCTTCTGTTAATGCACTTTCGATCGCTGGCTCCATTGCCTCACGGAACGCATCTTGGTCAACATCACTATTAAATGTCATGCCTTCAGCTTCAAGAGTGTCACGGTAATTTTGAATTTCTTCAACAAACAGCTCATCACCATACACTTTAGCTTCCTCAGCTGCTTCCATTACCGCTTGCTGTAAGTCTTCACTTAACGCTTCGAATTGAGAGTTCCCAACTACTACATAAATCCAAGAGTACACGTGCTCTGTTTCGTTTACATATTGTTGTACTTCATAAAGACCGCCGCTGTGAATAAGGTCAACCGGGTTTTCTTGACCGTGAATCACACCTTGCTGTAGTCCAGTAAATACTTCGTTAAAGTCCATTACCTGCGGGCTCGCACCAGCTGCACTCCAAGAATCCATGAATAAAGGAACATTAGGTACACGCATTCTGAAACCGCTTAAATCTTCAGGCGTGCTGATCGGCTCTTTTGATGTTAAGTTACGTGGTGCACGCTCCATGTGGAATAAAGGTGTAACGCCGACTTTTTCTACGATTTCTTCTTCAATTTCTCGTCCGATTTCGCCTTCAACAACTGCTTTTAAGTGATCTGAATCACGGAATGCATATGGTACAGCTAAAAGCGCCGCTTTTGGAGCCCAGTTTTGCATCGTTTCACCAGTGATAAGAAGATCAACGTTTCCGCCCTTCACACTGTTTAATACTTCTGTTTCCCCGCCAAGCTGGTTGTTCGGATAGATGGAAATATCAATTTGTCCTTCTGTTTTCTCACTAACAAGCTCTGCAAATTTCTCAGCAGTTTGGTGCCAAATGTGATCTTCAGCAGCTAAGTGACCCATTCTCCAGTTAATTGTTTCACCAGATGCAGTATTTTCTTCTACACCGTCCGCTGTTGTTTCCGTATCTCCGCCGCCACAAGCAGCAAGCATCATAAGTAATGCAGATCCAATCACTAACCCTTTAAGCTTTTTCATGTGTATATCCCCCTAAATGTGTATTTGTGTACGGTTATCGTAACCGTTTAAAACCGATAAATTAGTTAGCTAAATATTCATAAACCGATTTAGTAACAGGCACGCCTTCAGTTAAAGCAACCTCTTCTTTTAACTGTTCTGGTTCTCCTGGAACTAACACTTTATCAAACCCTTCAGCCGGTTCTACTTGATGAATTTCATCAATCATTTGGTCCATTGAATCTAAGAAGTCATCAATATTGGTGAACATCGCAGGATTGATCGTAAAGATAAAGTGGCCAAGCTTACGTTTTTTATCATAGTCGCCGTACATTTTGGCAATATTAGGACCGAAGCTTGATCCTGTCATAATTCCAGACATAATATCGACAACCATGCCAAGTCCATATCCTTTAGGTCCCGCAAATGGCAATAAGGATGAAACGTCATGAGGGTTTGTCGTTGGCTGCCCTTTTTCATCTACGCCCCAGTCACTTGGAATCTCTCCACCTGCTTCACGAGCATGCAGTACCTTTCCAAATGCTACGTTGCTTGTTGCCATATCAAGGATGACTGGCTTATTTTTACGAGCTGGGAAACCATAAGCAATCGGGTTTGTACCGTAGTAAGGCTTTGCCCCGCCAAAAGGAACGACGATACTATCTGTATGAGTGAGTGCCATACCTACCAGGTTGTGTTCCGCTGCTTGCTGCACAAAGTATGAAAGAGCTCCGCAGTGGCTGCTGTTCGTGATTCCAACCATTCCAATTCCATTCTTTTTAGCCATTTTAATTGCAACATCCATCGCTTCTTTTGTTACCACATGCCCCATGCCGTCATCCCCATCGAAGATCGCTGAACATGGACCTGTTTCTGTTACTTTAAATTCAGGGTTCGGGTTCATTCCGCCTTCATTTAAGCGCTTAACATAATGCTCTGTACGAAGAACTCCGTGTGAACTAACGCCGCGCATATCGGCATGTATTAAAACGTCTGCTACAATTTCAGCATGTTCCCTTACAAGTGATGCATCCGTCAATTTATTTACAACTAACTCTTTAAGCTTTTCTTGTGATACTTTAATATCGGTCATTTATGATTCTCTCCCCTACTCTAAGTTGGCATGCCTGTTTTTCATCTCTTCATGGCTGCTTGTTTCTTTCACGGTGTAGATGATGATGGCATCTAGAAGTAAATGTAGACTTTGATCAAATTGATTGCCGAGCGGCTGGATCGTATCCGGCTCTGTTTCTCTTCTGTATTTCGTTGCTGCTGGGATGATCAGCACATTGCTGCTCACTTCTGCTAATGGAGAAGTGGCATCTGTTGTTACTCCTGCAACCTCAGCCCCTGCCTCTTTGGCTTTTTTTGCAAATTGAACGATCGATCCAGTTGTTCCTGAGCCAGAGATGGCCACTAGCAGATCATCTTGCTGAATGCTTGGTGTGATCGTCTCTCCTACTGCATACACCTGAAACCCTGCATGCATCAGCCTCATCGCAAAGGCCTTACCCATTAGTCCAGAACGTCCTTCTCCTAAAACGAAAATGCGTTTAGCCTGCAGCAGCGCTTTTGAGAGGTCAATCGCTTGATCTTCTTTAACCTGTTGAAGGACTTCATTTACTTCTTTCGCTACTGTATTCAGTGTCGTTTTCAAGTTAAAATCATCTCCTTCATTTTCTGTGCAACAGAGGCTTTATCATCTGCCTTAGTGATCGCACTGCCGACAATTAAGATATCTGGTGAGTGCTGAAGGAATTGCGGCAGCAATTCTTCATTAATTCCACCTGCCACTGACACTTCCATCTCCGCTCTTACCTCTTCAAGTAAGCTGAAAAGCCCTGCTGTAGCAGCCTTTCCATCCCCTTGCATATCTTTGCCGATGTGGAGACTAACTAAATCAACACCTAATTCTTTAAGCTCATGTATTCTCTCTTTGCTATCGACCCCTAAGAGGTCAACCATTACTCGTTTCTGATAACTCTTCGCTACCTCGACCATGTCTCGGATCGTCGCATCATGGGCAAATGCCATAACCGTTGTGATATCAGCACCTGCTTCAAATGCCTGCACTGCTTCAGCCTTCCCTGCATCACATGTTTTCATATCTGCTACAATGATGTGTTCTGGGTATGACTGCTTCATTTCTTTTATAATTGAGGTGCCGTATTCTTTAATGACGCCCGTTCCAATTTCTATAAGATCAATCGCTTCGTGCGTTTCTTTAAGAATGTCTGAGCATTCCTCTTTTGTTAAACGATCTAGGGCAAGCTGCAGCTTCATGTTACCCGCCTACCTTTCCACTTCTTCTTTCTTACCGAGCCTTACCATCACATCATCAAGATAAGGCAGCCCTTCATTGTCTCCTTGTACACTTACAACCATCGAACCGATTAAGTTAGCAAATGCGAGGGACTCATCGAGAGCGCTTCCATTTAAGTAAGAATAAATGTAGCCTGCGTTAAATCCGTCTCCTGCGCCTACTGTATCGACGACCACTTTAGGTTTTACAGGATCAGCATAAATCAGCTCGCCATCGCGGTAGCCGACCGAACCTTCTGCTCCGCGTTTCAGGATAATGTCTCTAATCCCGTATCCTTTGAAAATATCAATATACTCGTCTATGGATTTCTCGCCGTAAAGCAGTTCTGCTTCTTCAACTCCAGATAAGATAATATCGACATAAGGAAGAATAGAATGAAAAGCAGCTTTCGCTTCTTCAATCGTCCACAGCTTCAAGCGTAAGTTTGGATCAAACGAAACCGTAACCCCGTGCTTTTTTGCAAGCTTCACTGCTTCAAGCAAGATGCCTGGATTTTTTTTATCAATAGCTGCGAACACCCCGGTGACATGAAGGACTTTACTGTTTTTAATATAGTCTTCATTTAACGTGTCTTCTGTCAGGACTTGGGTTGGAGAATTATACCGGTAATAATGGGTCGTTCCTGTGCCATCTTCTCTAATCTCTTTAAAATTAAGTGATGTCGGGCACCCTTCCACCAGCTCTACTTCCGATATATCAATCCCTTCACCTCGTACAAAATTGATAATAAATCTGCCAAACTCATCAGCACCGAGCCTTGAGATCCAGCCCGTCTGTAAGCCTAGACGAGCACAGCCAAGAGCAAAGTTCAGCTCTGCTCCGCCAACCTTTCGCTCAAAGCTTTGGACAAACCTCATTGGGCCAGTCGTTGCTGGATTAAATGTAATCATGGCATCGCCAATTGTAATAACATCTTTTCTCATCATCGCTCTCCCATCTACTTATTTTGTTTTAACTAGATTGTCTCTTGCGTAGAACGGGTTCATAGTACGTTACACAGCTGTGCTCTACAGGAGAACCTTTAATTCTGTTCAATAATCGTTCCGCTGCGTCTGTACCCATTTCAAAAGCAGGTTGTGCAATCGTTGTCAGCGAAGGATTGAAAAGGCTTGCAAAAGAAACATCATCAACACCTACGATTGCTAGCTTACTAGGAACTTCGAGACCTTCTTCCTTCACTAATTTCAAGACTTCCATCAACGCTAAATCATTCCCTGCTAATAGTGCATCAGGAGGCTCAGGAAGTTCTAACATCTCTTTTACTGTATCTTTCATAAGAGGAACATCTACACTTTTCATGTATTGTTCATTTAGTTCTAATCCGTGTTTTTCTAAGGCATCCTTATAGCCTTGAATCCGTTCGATACGAGGTGTAATCTTACGAATTAAGGAAGGAGTAATAATGCCAATCCGTTTATAGTTCCTCTCAAGCAAATGTTCTACTGCAAGAGTTATTGCTTTTTTGTTGTCGAGTAAAATACTAGGAACGTCTAAGCCTTCAATTCTTCTATCTACAAACACAAGCGGGAAATTCTGCTCGACCATCTGTTGGAACAATTCGACGTTGCCTCCAGTTGGGAAAACAATTAACCCGTCTACTTGCTTAGCTTGCAGCATCTCGACATACTTCTTTTCCTTTTCAGGATCATCATCAGCATTACAAACAATGACATGGAAATCATGTTCATGGCAGTAATCTTCAACGGCTCGTATGACTTGAGTAGAAAAAGAATGAAGAATATTTGCGACAATCACACCGATTGTTGATGTCTTCTTCTGCTTGAGGCTTTTAGCTATGTAATTCGGCTGATACCCAAGCTTTTCAATCGCTTCTTTAATTCGCTTTTTCGTCTCTACACTCATATAGTCATAACGTTTGTTAATGTACTGAGAGACTGTGCTTTTGGATACATTCGCTTCTTTGGCGACATCCATCATCGTAACTTTTTTCATGAAAACTCCTTTATAAAGCTACCTTCTAAATCGATTTACTAAACCGGTTTACTAAATCGATTTATCTGTATTATAAATGTAAGCGTAAACAATTTCAATAATAAATTTTCAAATAATAAAAAAAGAAATGCGACAAGCCTTTGCTCATCGCATTCCACCTTATTCAATCGTAATATCTGCTACGATTTCATTATTCTGTACAACTTGCACATTAGCTGCTTTGTCTTCGTGCGCCGCCTTAATTTCTTCGGCAAAGCTCTCAGCAAGAGCTTCGACTCGCTCTTCTTCGACACCCTCATCTAGCATAAGAGAGCCGACTGCTGTGTCTCCATCTACAAATACTTGCGCGCCGAGTACTCCTGCCTCCTGCTCAATATTTGCTGTAATCGGCGCTCCGTCTTCAATGTAGTCCGCGCTGTCTACCGGCTCCCCTTCAGCAAAATCTTCTCCTGCTTCTGTTTCTTCTATCTCTTGTTCCTCGTTTGTTTCTTCAGTTTCTTCCGTTACATCCGTTTGCTCTTCGCCTTCAGAACAGCCTGCTAAAAGCATTGCGCCCGCTGTTGCTGCGATTAAAAATTTCTTCATATGATGTGTACCTCCTATGACAAGCTGTTTCTATTTTACTATAAAAGGTTGCTCGTATGTAAGACTAATAGGAAGAATACGAAACCATCTCTCATCCCCAAACTGTAGCTCAGTCTGCATAAAAATTGGATGAAAGCTGGTGTGTACGGGACGCTTGATCAGGCCATTAATCATAGATAATAGACAGATTTAGACAAGTCTTTAGTCTCATTTCTCTGGGATATTTGTCTTTTATTGTCGAAATCATGGAAAGAGCAGTAATTACGGCTTATGATTAGATGTGTTTGTTACCAGTTTCATGGAAAAATAGAGATATAATGAAGCTCGGTTTTCACTTTATTTCATTATAAAAGGAGAGATTGCCAGTGGTATGTAAAAATTGCGGAGCTGCTCTAAAGCAAGATGCAACGGTATGTCCATCATGCGGCACGGAGGTGGATGAGACAGCAGCAGCTGTAGCACTAGAATATGAGGAACCGGAACACCGCACCCCTAGTGAAAATGCACCGCCTAAGAAATCCAAAAAGAAAGCCATTATCATTACTTCTGCTGTAGCCGTACTATTAATGGGATTTGCTGCGCTTGCGTTTGGAATGGGCTTATTTATGAGTGATAAGCAGCGTTTCTTGTATGCTGAATACAAAACGTTTGAACAGCTTTCAGAAGAATTCCAGAATAAATACGGAGAGGATTTAGCGTTTAACGAATTAACTGTATCGAACCCTTCACGTTCTGAAGTAACTCTTAGCGGAATGCTGAATATGGATGCAGCTACATATGACCCCGATCTTGATATGATCCAAACCATTCTAAATTCCTCATCTATTACGATGACCCAAGAAATGGACCCTGCTGTGAACCAGGCGTTTTATGAACTTGGTTTAAACATTCAACAAACAGATGCGCTTACAATAGAAATGATTCAATCGAATGAACAAATGGGATTAAAGGTTCCCTTCCTTTATGATGAGTACTTCTATATCAACCTTGACCAATACGGCGATTTCATGCGTATGTTTGACCCATTTTATGATGGTATAGAAAGCCTGGAATCTGCGCAGTACAGCTTAGAAGACTATAAGCTCTCAGAAGCAGAACAAGAGGCTCTTCAATCTAGATACTCAACCTTCTTTATGGATTCATTGAAAGATGAGTACTTTACTGATAACGGCAAGGTCGATTACGAGCACAGCGATACAACGCTGAGCTTACGTGAA
This sequence comes from Alkalihalophilus pseudofirmus, assembly GCF_029094545.1. Classification (NCBI taxonomy): domain Bacteria; kingdom Bacillati; phylum Bacillota; class Bacilli; order Caryophanales; family Bacillaceae; genus Alkalihalophilus; species Alkalihalophilus pseudofirmus. Next base: position 3,825,603 of record NZ_CP117835.1, read on the forward strand.
TTGGTCTTGGAGCTGTCTCCTGAAGAAGCTTCAGCATTTTCAAATGAATTTTTCGAGTTTGTTGCAGCTGATGATGAACTTCACCAGTTAATTGCAGAACGAATTGTCATGACTGGTGATGCCGAAGCATTTGACCAGGTTATGGACCTAGAAGAATTTAATGTTGAAACCATTCAAGCAGAGATAAGAGACGTATTTGAAGATTTAAAAGCAGATGCAGCGGATCTTCAGTTCCCGAATGGCTTCACATCGACGATCCTTGTTGATAACAGCAATATTGTTGTGAACCGTCAAATCAATACAGCCATTTCAACGGAAAACACAAATGAAGCTGGCAGCCTTATCGTTGAAACGAGAAATGTTGAGCTTGATACGAACGAAATCGACCGTGCAGCCGTCATTACATTTGCACCTGAAGGACAGCAAGATTCTGAGCTTAATTTGGCGTATACCAACTTAATTGGTGCAGGCGACGGCTCTAGAACAGAAGATATGAACCTCAATGTTTCGATACAGGAATTCGGCACAACATCTGAGCCTTTCAGCCTGTCAATGCAGTCTGAGTTCTTTGGGCTCGGGACAGGAGAACAGCAAGTTGAACGTACATTTGCTGTTATGTCAAACGACATCTCAAGTATGGAGCCGCTTCTAACAGGAACGTTGAATCAAGAGAAAGATGTTAATTTAAAAGATGAAACAGCTTCTTATAAATACGATTTTACCATTGACCTTAACGACCAGTTTGAGAATGGCTCGCTTTCTGTCGTAGTTGAGTCAAATTCTACGACCATTGAAGAGGTTTCACTCCCAACCCTTGATGGGGATGAAGGAATTAACATAGTGGAATTAACGCAAATGGATATGATGCAGATTACTCAAGATATTGAAATGCGCCTTGGTCAGCTGATGTATGAGCTTGGCTTGTTCTAGGAGAGCAGCATGAACCATATTGCCGCTTTACTCACTATTCAATTTCATATGTGGATTAAGCAGTGGAAGCTTGGAGTAACAGTTATTGTTACTCCTCTTCTTCTTTTTACAGCGATTGGACTCATCGTCACTCACCAGCTCACACCAAGTGATACGATTGATAAAATGTCAGTCGGCGTGGTTGATTTAGATCAGACCTTTGAAACGAAACAAGCAATCGGCCAAATGTTTGATAACGAGGATGTTGAACAGGTCATCGAGGCGATTGATACAACTGAAGCACTAGGGGCAGAAATGCTAGCCTCAGGTGAGCTTGATGCGTTGGTGGTCATTCCTGAAGGCTTTAGCGAGGATCTTCGCTACGGAATAAACTCCCCTATCACCGTTATTGGCCAAAGCAGTCAGCCGCTGCAATCAGCACTGATCCTTCAGCTCCTAACCGCCGCCAGTCATTATGTCTCAGCTGCACAAAGCGGTGTGAATGCCGTGCATCATTTTTTGGCGGAACAAGATGTCTCGGCAGATGTACGGCAAGCTGAGCTGCAGAGAAATATCGTGACATTTTCGCTGGATGCCTTAGGTAGACTTGATATATTTGAAGAGGTGTTAGTCAGCGGGCTATTTCAAGAAAATCTCGTTCTGTACTATATCGCATCTTTTCTTGTTTTAGCTGTGATGACGTGGAGCTTTTTTATCGTTCATATCCTGCGCCAAGCATTCGATGCAGCAACCTTTGATCGTTTACGTACACGCGGGATCAATGATTGGCATTTTGCCGGAGCCACCTTGATTAATGCCTCAGCAATCGTTTTTTTAACCGGGTCCGTAGTTGGTTTGCCAGCTATTTATGCAGCAGAAGGTAATGCCTCCCTATTTTTAATAGCAGTGGGAATGATTCTTCTCGCGCTTTTATTTAGCAGCTTATTTTATGGAATTTCTTTATGGATAAAATCCGAGCAAGGTGTGCAGATCGTAAGCTGGCTGTTCATTTTAACTGGAGCAGCAGCAGGCGGGCATTTTGTTCCTGCCCTTTACTTTCCCGATTGGCTGCAAACTTTAAGTGATTGGACGATAAACAAGTGGGCTCTTGATGCGGCTATCGGCCTTCTTCAAGGAACGGCTGCAAGCCTCCAGCCATTAGCCTTGTTCGTTATCGGGTCCATGATGTTCGCTGCAGCCGGCATATGGGTTCAGAAAGGAGCAAGATAGTCATGAAGCTTTTGCGTATGGTTCTTTCCAGACTTTTTTATAAGCCGGCTGTCTTGCTGCTCCTTTTCTTGGTACCTATAGGCGGGATGCTGCTGTTTGGCACTCTCCTTGAAAAAGGTCAACAAGAAATCGCTATTCCCATTGCTGTTGTAGATGAGGACAACGAGGTCTTTTCACGATTGGTTGTTACACACCTTTCCAGCCAAGACCGGATCTCTGTGATTACAACCACCAGGGAAGATGCCCGGGAAATGCTTTTGAGACATGAAGTCGATTCAGTTTATGTGATTAAGGAGAACTTTGAAGCCGCGTTAAAACAGGGAAACAGGCAAGAGATGATTGAGGTGTGGACCTCACCTCAGTCTTTAACGACCGGGATTATAAATGAGGTCATCGCTAGTATGGCAGTGAGACTGTCAAGCAGTGTGAATGCTGCTGACCGCGTCCTCGTTTTATCTGCTTTATTAGAGCTTCCGCTTGATGCGGAAGAAAATGTGGTGTGGCAGAGGACATTTGAATACAGCGAAAGCCAATGGGATCCTGAACCTCTGCTTACGATCGAGTATAAAGATGTTTCAAGTGACGATGCGGTCAGTGACGTTCAGAGGCAGTGGTTAAACCCGTATTTAGGGATGTGGACCTTTTTCACACTGTTGATTGGCGTTGTTCTATCAGATTGGGTGCTTCGGGAAAAACAGGTGATCTTTCCGCGGATTCGCTCTACGTCTGCTGGATTACGAAACTATTTATTCGTTCAGTTTATTGTATATGTCAGTTTCTTTATTCTGCAGTGTTTAGCTTCGTATTTTATTTTACTATCGTTACACAAAGCTGCGCCTAGTCTGAGCTTATTCTTTAGCATGATGCTGTTTGTATGTGTAAGTATGGCCCTTTCTTTTATGCTCGCTGCCTGGAGCAAGAACCTTGTTAGTTATTATACCCTTGGCATGATGGTGGTCGTCGGCTTAAGCCTTTTAGGGGGAAGTTTCATACCTGTCCATGAACTAGCTGAGGTCCTGCGAGCGGTCTCAACGTATCTTCCACATTATGCGGTGATGCATGTGGATTCCGTTTCACTCTTATCCTTGACTGTGAATGGTATTGCCGCTTGTGTCATGCTTACGTTAGCGATTAAACGATTGGAGGGAATTGATTGGGTGAAGTAAATCAAATCATTGAAGTAAGAGATGTTTCGAAATTGTACGGGAAAAAGATATCCCTCGACCGCCTATCATTATCCGTAAAAAGAGGCCAAGTCTACGGTCTTCTTGGCGCAAATGGGTCTGGGAAATCAACCCTCCTTAAATTGTTAGCGACGGTCATGGAGCCTTCTAGAGGAGACATCACCATCGCGGGTTATGATATAAAAAAGCAAACAAAGCCAATTCGTGAGCTGATCGGCTATGTACCTCAAGAGTTATCGATTTGGGAGGAAGCAACCGTGCTTGAGAATGCTCAGTACTGGAGTGCATTTTCCAATAAAAAGCTCACTAAGTCAGCATTGATTAACCATTTAGAGAGGATTGGGCTTGGCGATCGTGCTCATGATAAAGTCAAAACGTTATCTGGTGGAATGAAGCGAAAGTTAAACATTGTGATCGCCCTCCTCCATGACCCAGAAATCCTCTTAATGGATGAGCCAACTGTCGGGATTGACTTCCAATCAAGATTTGAAATCAATCAATTGATCAAACAGCTAGCACAAGATGGCAAGACCATTTTATATACGACACATGATGTAGTTGAAGTTCTTTTCTTATGTGATGAAATAGGTGTGTTAAAAGCAGGACAGCTGTACTTCTCTGGCACGCTTCAGAAGGCACGAGAAAAGGCCGGAACCGCAGCAAGTACGTTGACGGATGAGGAAGTATTGTACCGTTTAGTGAATGGAGAGTTGTTTTAACAGGCGACGTCCATTTCCATCACCAGCCGTTTTCCTATATAATGAAGAACAACCTATACGGAGGGCAGGAATGTCGATGAAACGAGTCTTACTAGTAATTGCAGCTGTCGTTCTTCTTTCAATAACAGGATATGGGGTCTATTTGTGGGCTTCGGTAAATGAGACCGCTCAGGATATGTATGAGCCGATCGAGCGTGAGGAAGAGAAATCAGAAAAACGCGAGGTCAAAGTTGATGTTGAAAACCAAGAGCCCCTCTCCTTTTTAATCTCTGGCGTGGATTCATCGGGAGAAGAGCTTAAAGGGCGTTCGGATACGATGATTGTGCTCACCGTCAACCCGCAAAAGGAATCGATTAAAATGCTCAGCATTCCGCGTGATACCAGAACAGAAATCATCGGGCGCGGAACCGTTGAAAAGATTAATCACGCCTACGCATGGGGCGGGGTTGAAATGGCGATTGACACCGTTGAGAACTTCTTAGATATTCCGATTGACCATTATGTGAGCATTAATATGGAAGGCTTCGTTGGTATTGTCGATGCTCTTGGCGGGGTGACGGTTGATAATGACTTTGAGTTCAGCCAAAGCGGCTACCGGTTCCCAGTTGGTGAGCAGAAGCTTAGCGGCGAGGAAGCTCTTGCCTATTCGCGTATGAGAAAAGAAGATTCGCGGGGAGATTTTGGCCGGAATGACCGGCAGCGTGAAATTGTTGAAGCGGTGATTCTAGAAGCTGCAGATATCTCATCCATTGCACGAGCTGGAGACATACTAGATGCTGTTGGTAAATCAGTACGGACGGATTTAACGTTAAGTGAAATGTGGACGATCCAATCAAACTACCGCGGGGCAAGACATCAGGTAGAGCAGCTAGCGCTAGAAGGCGAAAACGAACGGATTGACGGACTTTATTATGTGATTGTTTCGGATGAAGACCGTAAAGAAATTTCTAATGAGCTAAGAGAGCATCTCGAACTGCCAATTGGATCAAACGATTAAAAGGTGATGACAGCAACTAGTCATCACCTTTTTTGTTTGTCTTAAATGGACAAAAACATGAAATCTGTTCAAATAATAGTGGTATTCCCATGGAAAATCCAGTAGAATAGGAAATAACTACTAATAAGTATACTTATATTTTTGAAGAGAACGGCTAAAAAATCAACCATAACGGGTGAATACTATGAATAAAGAGAGCTTGCTTTTAGTGATCGAATCCAAACGTGAAGAGCTGCATGTCTCAGCACTCAGGTTCGGGATGAACTCAAAAGAAGTATTGCAGATAAGTGAGGAGTTAGATAAGCTGATTTTCACCTACCAGACCCTGAAACCATGTTCGTAACCACAGAAAAAAACCCCGCCTAAGCGGGGTTTTTGTATTGTAGAATCAGACTAGAATTAGTTAGTAGCTTCTTCGTCTTCTTCTTCGATATCCATTTCTTCATCTTCAGCTGGCTCTTCATCTAGAGCTGGCTCTTCTTCCATTGGCTCTTCGTCAGCTGGCTCATCCATAGCAGGCTCTTCAGCAGGCTCATCCATTGCTGGATCTTCTACTGGCTCGTCTACTGCCGGCTCATCTGCTGGCTCTCCACATGCTGCTAATACACTTAAAGATAATACAGCTGCTGCTGTTGTCATCATAAATTTTTTCATTGATAATACCCCCTGATTATTTATCTGACTAACGTATTGGGTTTATGAGTGCGTGACTCATTTGCCTTGCTGTTAGTCTGTGTACATCCTACCAAGCTTATGCGCAATCGTCTATAGGTTGCAGGTTTTTTTGGTAAGATCTAGGCATCTTCCCAAGGTGTCACACAGTTTATCACAAACTAGGATTATGTCGAATCCTATTCAAATGCTTATGTACCAAGGGTTACAGGACTGTTTTTGTTTTGCCGGCTTCATCCCGGTTATTTATGCGGCAAGCAAGCCGTTCGGCCGATTGGAGATTGTGTGCGTTGCTATGTATGTGTTCGGCCGGCCTTTACAGAAGAGGTTTAGGCATTTTTGATGGCAAACATTATGTCTGTTTCAACTGCAACCTCGCCGTTTACTGTGGCAATTGCGTGTCCTTTGCCGATTGGTCCTTTAAGGCGTGTGATTTCTACTTCTAGTTTCAATTGATCGCCTGGTACGACTTGACGCTTAAAGCGGCAGTTATCAATACCTGCGAAAAATGCGAGTTTGCCGCGATTTTCTTCTTTTTTAAGCATGGCTACTGCACCGACTTGTGCAAGAGCTTCAATAATGAGAACACCAGGCATAACCGGGTAGTCAGGGAAATGTCCGTTAAAGTATTCTTCGTTCGCTGTAACGTTCTTGAGTCCTACTGCTCGTTCGCCTTCAGTGATTTCAAGAATACGGTCGATCAGCAAAAATGGATAGCGGTGCGGAATAATCTCTTTGATTTCTTCAATTGTTAATTCGCTCATGGTTAGACTTCCTTTCAGTGGTGGGATTTGGATGAGTTTATTATAGCATATGAGAGGTTCGTGGGCATGAGGCGGATAGGTGGGCTGGGGAGGAATTGCGTCGGTTAGAGTGGTTATTTGACTAGTTGCTTGGGTAATTGTGCGGGTTCAGACTGTAATTGCGTCGGCCCGCGGTGGTATTGCGCCTATTGCTGCTAATAGCGTCAGTCTCATGCTCGATTGCGCCGGTTGACCAGACTATTGTATTGACTCCTGCTATAATTGCGCCGATTCTCCTGCCCTCATGCCATCCCCTCTACCGTTTACTTCAATCCAATTCTCTCTAAGCTGTAAGAGGTCCCTTTTGTCATACCGTTTCGTTTTAGCGTAAGCTGTCTTAAGATTTTGTTTGCAATGTTTCGTGTCGGCACGCCGAGAAATCGCCTGAGCTCTTTATTTGTGATGGATTCATTAATGAGCAGACGGTAGTCGGTGAGTGCATCGACAAACGGCGTACGCGAGTGATAATTGCAGTATGCGCATAACCAGCCTCCATATACCTTTCGCATCGGAAGCGCGTTGCAGTGAGCGCAGTGAATGCCTGTTAAAAGCTCGTTCGGATGAAGTTTAAAGTAGCTTAAAATATTTGGTGTGTAGGAAGTGTGCTGACTCATCAGCTGGTTAATGAGGTGTTCACAGTGCTTATCGGATAATTTTGATGGCGAGCCTTTTTGAAGAAGTTCGGAGAGGACATACGGCACTTTGGCTAGGTGGAGTATCTTTAAGCGTTGCTCACGCGTTCCGCCGCTTACTTCGATTTTAGAATTTGGATTGGCTACAAGGATGAGTGAATAGATAGGAATATCAGGGAAAGCTTGCTGCTTCAGCCATTCTGTGAGGAACTGCTCTTGCCTTGCTACTTGCAGGATGGGGTCTGGAAATACTTCTTCTTTTCCTTGAATGGAACGGAGCAGCTGGTTGTATTCGAGGTCAAAATGCAGCGTGCCGGATAGATTTTTCACCTCAAGAATGAGAATAAATGTTGGAGCAATGATTATAGAATCCATTTGAAAATGTTGGCCGTTCAAAGGAAGCCTTATGTCATGCAGCACGGAATATTGATCGCTGTTAAACGGGTCGAGGAAGTAATCGAGGGATTGTTCACCTTTTAAACCGGCTTGGTACTTGTACAGCTCTTCTTCTATTGCGTTCTTTTTGGAATGGTGAGGGGCTAGTCTTCTATGAAGGGCTTCAATTTGGAGCAGATGAATCGGGGTTTCGCGCTGTTTTCGGATCATATGCCAGGCCTCCTGATTATTAGTAAAGTTAGTTATTCGACTAAGGTCGGGAAAACCCTTTATTTTGTGACAAATTTTTTTTGAGGCGGTTTGTGCGGAGGAACGGCCGGGTTGATACGAGGAATAGGTGCAGGGAGAATTGCGCAGGTTCAGAGGCTTATTGCGCGGGTGTATTAGGCTATTGCGCCTGTCTATCGGGTTATTGCGTGGGTATGATTGGTAATTGCGTCAGTCGGCTGTTTATGCGTCGGTTGGAGACGGTAATGCGTCGGTATTAGATGGAATTGTATCTAGTTGAGGGATAATTGCGCCTGTTGACCTCACTCTAACATCAGTCCAAACAAAAAAACCACCTCAAAAGGTGGTTTTCACTCACTAATTCCCTTGCATCATATCAAGAATATGGTACCAGGTTTCTGGCTTTAGGGCGTCAGATACGTCGCCGTCGCCAATCACCCCGTAGCCAATGATGATTCCAAGAAGAAGACTGCCGCCGACAAGAACGGTTACGATAATAAGACGGAGCCAAATTGGAATCAGACGGATGCGCTCTTTTTTTGGTCCTTTTTTGCGCATACCGAAGCGTCTCTTTTTCGGTTCTTCCTCCTCACCTGCTGCAACAGGAGTTTCTTCCGCTTCTGCCTTAGCAGCTTCTTGTTCAGTTGTCGTTGGGTGTCTCTCTTGTTCAGTCATCTTCTTCTCCTCATTTGCACAAACGCTGATTTCAATTAACGGCGGATCCCGTTAATTAAACCGTTCATTTCATCTGCCATTGAAAGGGCACGTGCATTGAATTGATAGTGTCGCTGGGTATTAACTAACTCGGTCATCTCTTGGCCGATATTTACATTTGATGTTTCTAGTGAAGATTGAATTAATCTCCCCTCATCACCTGCAACTTGCTCAAACACATCAGCTTCAGCAAATCCTAGTCCAGCAAGGTCAGGGATTTTAAACCCTGAGTCTCCTGCTGCTTCAAGTAAATGCGGCTTTAACACACGAATCAGCTGTAACTGACCTAGATCTTGGGTTGTGCCGTCATTTAATATCGCTTCAAGCTCACCAGTTGCTGAGAGTTTAATTTCTGAGAAGTTCATCGGGAGGGTAAACCGGTTGCCTCCCCCGTCTAGTAAAAAGTCTCCTTTTGCATTCACAATTGTTAACGCATTAGGATTTTGTGGATCTTCACTTAAGTAAAAAGACCCATCGCGTGTTAGATACGAGGTAGCTTGTCCATTTTCCACAGACTCTACTTCAAAAAAGTGATCACGTTCAGCAATCGCAAAATCAAGCTCTCGTCCTGTTTGCATAATCGCTCCCTGCTCCATCCGAAGAGCGGTCTGGGCAATCTTTGCTCCTGCACCGACGCGGATTCCGTTTGGCGTCAGCCTGCCGGTTTCATAGCGTGTGTCCGTGTTGTTATTAACCTGCTGAAATAACAGGTCTGAAAACGTTGCTTCACGGCGCTTGAAGCCTGTTGTGTTGCTGTTGGCCATGTTATGTGAGAGGGTGTCCATTTTACGCTGCAGCTGCCCCATGGTTACAGAAGCTGATATCATTGAAAGATTCATCGTTTCATCCTCACTCTCTGCTCAGCCATTAGCCTAACCGCCCGACTTCATTTACGGCTTTATCCAAGCTTTGATCATAAGCTTGAAGAATACGCTGGTTCGCTTCAAAGGATCGGTATGCACTCATCATTTCCGTCATTGTCTGTGAGGCGTCAACGTTTGAACGTTCAATAAAACCTTGCTGGAGCTGATAGTTGATCTCGGCATTTCCAATTGCAGTCGGCAGCTCACCTTCTTCTGTATAACGAAGCAGGCCGTCTCCTTCTTTCACAAGCAACATTGGGTCTTCTGCGTAAGCCAAGTTAATTTGGCCAATCACTGCACCATCTGATGACGTTATTGTACCATTTGGGTCAAGCGTGAAATTCTCATCACCGACTTGAAGCGGCTCGCCGTTCGTGCCAAGAACATACTGCCCTTCCGTCGTTGTCAGAAATCCAGCCCCGTCTATTGTAAAGTTTCCGTTACGGCTGTATAGGATCTCATCATTAGATTGAATCGTATAAAATAAAGCACCCGGACGCCCTGACTCGCCTTCAGGCAGTACACCTTGAAGCAGTGCAATATCGGTTGAATTGCCTGTTTCATTGATGTCTCCTTGACGAAAGTTCGGCATGCGTTCTTGCAAATAGACACCCGTTGTCAGCTCTCCGATAATCGGTGCTTGAGCGCCTTTTGGTCCTTGCGTGTCCATTGCTTTGATCAGCATGTTTGGAAACGCACGCAGTGATGCTTGGTCGGCTTTGTATCCTGGAGTATTCGCATTGGCTAGGTTGTTGGTCAGCATTTCTTGGCGCTGTTGCTGGGCAATCATCCCTGCTGCTGCGCCGTACAATCCTCTAAGCATCGTGTTCCTCCTTGGTTCACTGTTTATATTATTAAGCACGAAAACATGCGGCATGGATTCGTCCCTATGCCACATGTATCGGTATGTTTTAGGTTCTTGTTAAATTTTAACTTTCTTTGACATGCGGTCTAGGTTCTCAAGCATGATGCCTGTTCCTTTTGCCACACAATGCATTGGATCTTCTGCAACAAGCACTGGAAGCTTCAATTCTTCTGCTAGAAGCTGATCGATACCGTGGAGAAGTGCTCCGCCGCCTGTTAAGATAACCCCGCGGTCAATAATGTCTGCTGACAGCTCTGGAGGCGTTTGCTCAAGGACTTGCTTAGCAGCTTGTACAATATATGAAACTGATTCAAGCAACGCTTCCTCTATTTCCTTTGAGTGTACCGTAATTGTCTTAGGAAGTCCACTTACCATATCGCGTCCGCGAATCTCCATTTCCTCTTCACGCGCACCCGGAAATACTGTTGCGACTTGCATCTTAATGTTCTCAGCTGTACGTTCTCCGATAAGAAGTTTATACCTCTTTTTGATGTAAGTTAAGATGTCAGAATCGAATCTGTCACCAGCTACTTTGATGGAAGAGGCGGTGACGATATCACCCATTGAAAGAACAGCAACATCTGTTGTCCCACCGCCTATGTCGACTACCATGTTACCGCTTGGCTGGAAAATATCCATTCCGGCTCCGATTGCAGCAACTTTCGGTTCCTCTTCCAAATACACGTTCTTCCCGCCGCTCTTCTCAGCTGCTTCGCGAATCGCTTTTTGCTCAACGGATGTAATATTTGTCGGGCAGCAAATTAAAATGCGCGGCTTTGAAAACATGCTTTTGACATTGATCTTGCCAAGAAAATGCTTCAGCATCGATTCTGTCATTTCAAAGTTTGCGATGACGCCGTCCTTCATTGGGCGCATGGCAACAATATTTCCTGGTGTGCGTCCAACCATGCGGAACGCTTCTTCTCCGACAGCTAGAACTCTCTTTGACTGTGTATCGACTGCAACTACTGAGGGCTCATCTAAGACAATACCGCTACCTTTTACATAGACTAGGACGTTCGCAGTACCTAAATCAATTCCAATATCTCTACCAAACATGATTCTTTTTCCTCCCTGTTTTACCGAACATGATCGTATCTACTGATTACGATATACCTAATTGTAAATTTTATCACAGATTGTTCAGACAGGGATAATAATTTCTGCAAATTATTGTCGACTTTTTACAATTTGCTGTACAGGCTCTTCTTGTGTCTTCTTGTATTTCACTTTCGTCGCTTCGCCGCCCCGAAGATGACGAATAGATTTGTGATATTCAAGAATTTCTTTTACTTCATTTGCGAGCTCTGGGTTGATCTCTGGCAAGCGTTCTGTTAAGTCTTTATGAACGGTACTTTTGGATACCCCAAACTCCTTTGCAATGGTCCGCACCGTTTTTCTCGTCTCGACGATATACTTGCCAATCTTGATCGTTCGCTCTTTGATGTAATCGTGCACACGTCTCGCCTCCCTAATTCTGTGTTGGTGATTGGTACAGTTTATTAGGGAGATTAAGCAGATATACCACATTTTAAAGAGGACGAGGGCTATTTTCAGACTTTTTTTACATATTTGGGTGATCGGAGAGTATTTTTCGGGGTTGCAGAGTAGTGCGGGAAGTTTTTGGCGAGGGGGATTGCGCCGGTTCAGGCTCTTTATGCGTTGCTCTCGGCCGAGATTGCGCGGCTTGATGAAGTATATGCGTCGGTGTGTGCTGTTATTGCGCCGATCGGTCCTTATTGCGCCTGTCTCCTGGCTTATTGCGCCCCTCCGGCCGGCTTATGCATCGATTGAGGCTGGAATTGCGTCACTCTCCTCGCCGCATCACCACTGCTACAGCCGCCTAAACACCGCATCAAACAAAGAAACGCGGCCTCGGCCGCGTTTCTCCTCCTCTTATTAAAACACTACACCCTTTGTTGTGGAGCTGCCGATCTCCATAAGATCAGCAAGCGTCGTCTTGCCTCGGTCTTCTAGATGACGCATCAGCTCACAGAATAGATGGGCGGTGGTCATCGCATCTCCTAGCGCTTGATGGCGCTCATAGACGAGGGTGCCGAATTGCAGCGCGTATACCTCAAGGTCGCGCATGTCACGTGACGGGTTGAGATAGCCGATTAAATCGAGCGTATCGACGACTAGCGGGGTGTCGTATGTGTATTTATGTCGCTGCAGCTCTTTTTTGACGACCATCATATCAAAGCTGACATAATGACCGACCCAAAGATTGCTGTCAATGTCTTCATTGAATTGAAAGAACCGCTCAAGAGCTTCGAGTGAGGACGGGGCATCTTTCACCTTTTCCCCGGAAATACCGGTCAGGCTCGTAATCTTTTCTGGGATTTCTCGATCTGGATTGACGAACGTTTGGAAGGTCTGCTCCTGAACCTCCAAACCAGCCACCCGGACCCCGGCAATTTCAATCATCCGATCAGCCCCGTTAATGGCGAATCCTGTCGTTTCTGTATCAAATATTGTAAAGGTTAAATCACGAATATGCGTGTTTAACGGGACTTCTGATTGTAACTGGTAATTAAGCTTTTGCTTTTTCCAAAACATCATGACACACACCTCCTAGTCGTCGCGTAATGCTCATTTAATACATGCCAAATGCGCCCAATGTTTGATTTTGCAAACTGCGAATCGTTCTTAAAGCAATCATCAGCTCTTCTTTGTCTTTTGTACGCAAATGGGCAAAATGAATTTTGCTCGTTCTCTCTGTGTCAGATTGATAGCTTTGCCATGCTTGATCAACACGGATTGATAGAACAACCTCATAGGCAAAGCGGATTTCATCAGCTGTTTTCTCGTCAAATACATCAATCTCTACTAAACGATCGAGCCGCTCTAGCGGTGTTCCTTCAAATATACCGTGATGAGCTGATAACAGCTGCAAACAATGATGGAGCGGGAAGAGGGCGTGCATCTTAATATCAATTGATTCCCGCTTCATACGGAACAACGCGCGAATCGGGTGATCCAGCGTTGGTACTGGGTGCTCTTTCTCCTGCTCTGCCATCCGATATAAGAAGATTTTCGACTTCGTTAAAATCTCTTCTACGACACCGACAAATTGATCATGGAGCTCAGGGTCACCGTAAAGAAGACGATAGGACAAGAAATTATGGCCGAGCAGAATATTGTCATTCGTCGAGCGCAGACTCCAGCCCCGCAGACGCTCTTCCCATTTCTTCATTGACCCGCGCCATTGTGACTCGCTTGCCATCATGAGCCCCTTACAGCGTTTATACCCTGCTTGCTCAAGATGACGCACAATTTCTGTGCCGAGTTCCGCAAAATAGGTCTCTACTTGCTCGCGTTTTTCATCTCCGACATCTTCATAGACGAGGAAGTGATCCTGATCCGTTAACATAAACTGCTCCGCTCGCCCCCCGCTCCCCATCATGTACCAGTTGAACCTGACAGGCGGAGCTCCGAATCCACGGTCTTCTACCGCACGAACAGCGAGCCAAACCGCATGCTTCACGAGGCGGTCGTACAGCTTCGTAATGACATTTAACAGATGAGTCGTTGGAATGCGGTCTTGAATTAAATTACTGAGCACATCATAGATTGCTGGTTTCATTGCATCAATTGTCTTAAAATCAGATTCTTCTATTGTATGAAGAATCTCCATCGTGCCGCGGTTTTTCTTTCTAAGCAGGTCAGATAACGTACACATACCGACGACACGTCCGCGCCTCATCACGGGCAGATGCTTAATCCCGTTCATAAGAAAGCTCGACATTGCTTCATAATAGAAGGCATCATCAGCGATTATAAATGGATTAGCGGTCATCACTTCTTTAGCCACAATCCCCGGTCCGCCTCCATTTGCAACCACTCGGGCGACCAGATCTTTTTCAGTGATAATTCCGATTAGTTGATCCCCGTCATTTAACACGACGACCGAGCTTGTGCCGCGCTCTACCATTGTGGCTGCGACATCTTGCACATCATCATCCTGATCGACAACAATCACCGGTTCGGTCATCACGTCATGAATTCGGCGGATAAACGGTTCACTTTCGCCAAAATGACTCGCTTGTTTCATTTGTTCTGCGAGAGATTGATAGATATCACGCAATCTGATCGATGCTTGGCGAAGCATAAAGTCACGAACAGTGTCATCATGCCAACGCGCTTCAATGACTGGGTACGGGATATGCAGGCAAATGGCCTCCTCTACTGCCCGGACCTCGACTGCATATTGATCGGGATTCTCGCTCTTTTCGCCGAGAAAATCAGCAAGACTTGAGAAGCCGATCATATCGCCTTTTTGCAGCACCTCTAATACCTCTTCTGAATTTGAGTCCCTGCCACTGACAAAAACTTCTGCCACCCCTTTTAGGATAAGCAGAAGTCCTTCGCGCGGTGTCTTGGAGTAAAGTACTTTTTGAGATTTTCCGTAGTGTTTGAGTTCACATGTTTCTAAGAGATCCCGCAATTCGTCGGCTGTAGTGCCGACAAATAGCGGGTGAGTGTGTATGTCTTGAATAATTTGATTATCTGCCTGAGGATTCATCCATCCATACCTCTCCGTCTTTATACGTCATTTGTTCAGGATAACGTAAATCTACGACTTCATCTTGAAGTTTTTGAGATGGCGCTGCCGTCATTTTCGATACAAGAATTGTAACGATGAAGTTAATCGGCACCCCAATCAGACCGGCTCCAGTATCTTGAATACCGAAGAGCGTAATGCCGCTGCGTGCTAGTAAAATATATGTGAGTGTAACGGATAATCCTACGAGCATCCCTGCAATCGCACCTTTTGCGTTGGCACGTTTCCACCATACCCCGAGTAGGAGAACAGGGAAGAAGGTACCGCCGGCAAGCGCGAAGGCCCAGGCAACGATTTGCGTGATAACCCCTGGCGGATTAAGCGCAACAACTCCAGCTACAATCGTTGCAAGCACGATCGCCCAACGACCTGCAGCAAGACGCTTCTTATCACTTGCATTTGGATTCACAAGACGATAATAAATATCATGAGCAAATGATGATGAAATGGTGATTAATAGACCACCAGCAGTCGATAAGGCTGCGGCCATCGCACCGGCTGCGACTAGTCCGATAACAAAGACGCCAAGGTTTGCGATCTCTGGTGTCGCCATTACGACGATATCATTTGAAATGACAATCTCTTCCCATTGCAGGATTCCATCACCGTTTTGGTCGGCTACTTGTAAGAGTCCTGTGTTAACCCATGTTGTTGTCCAAGCTGGCAGCTCATCAATCGGCTGGCCTGCAACACGCGTCATTAAGATGAAACGAGAGAAGGCAGCGTATGCTGGTGCTGATAAGTAAAGTAATGCGATAAAAACAAGCGCCCACGCACCACTCCAACGTGCTGCTTTCATCGTTGTTACCGTATAGAAACGTACGATAACGTGAGGAAGCGCTGCTGTACCAACCATTAAGGTAAACATCAGGGCAATAAACTGTGATTTTTCACTTTCAGCAAACGGAGCAAAGTACTCCGAGATCCCGAGCTCTCGGTCAAGCTCACCTAGCTGCGTGACAATGTTTCCATATGTAAGCCATGGTAATGGATTACTTGTAATTTGAAGTGACATAAAGACGATCGGAATAATGTAGGCAATGATTAAGATAATATACTGCGCTACCTGTGTCCAAGTGATCCCTTTCATCCCGCCAAGAGTCGCATAGATCGCAATAACAACGACCCCGATCATCGTTCCATACATTGCCGGGATATTTAAAATACGTCCAATAACAACCCCGGAACCAGACAATTGTCCGATAATGTAGGTAAAACTGATGATAATCGTTGCAATCGCTGCGATTAAGCGTGCTGTGTTACTGCCAAAACGGTCACCGATAAATTCTGGCACAGTGTAACGGCCGTATTTACGAAGCTGTGGTGCTAGTAAGAAGGTTAAGAATAAATAACCGCCAGTCCAACCCATGATGTAGGCAAGACCGTCATACCCAAGGATCATAACCGTACCGGCCATCCCGATAAAGGATGCAGCACTCATCCAGTCCCCGCCAATCGCCATACCATTCCAGAATGGCGGTACGCCGCGGCTTGCTACATAGAAGTCAGAAGTTGCTTTTGCTCGATTATACACGGAAATCCCGATATAAAGTCCAAACGTTGCCATAATCATTAATAACGATACTAACGTCTGTTGGTCCACAATGATGTCCCCCTTTTACTCTTCTCTTTTTTTAGTGATCTAGTGCTTTCCCTGCACTTGCTCTAACATTTTCTTCTTCATTGATTCCAAATTTCTTATCAATCCGATCACTTATGATAGCGTTTCCAAAAAGTAAGAGTACGAAGGTTACGACAGCTCCCTGTGCCCCCATAAAGTAGTTAGCAGGCATTCCCATGATGTTAAAAGTAACAAAGAACTCGGCAAAGGCAACAACGCCAAATGAGACAAGGCCTCCAATAATTAAACAGACAATGACAAGAGTCGTTCTCGCGCGAAAATAGGCATCGGCTACTTTCTTATCAATCTTCTTCAAGTGTTAACGCCTCCTTGGTTTTGGTTTTTTGGGTGGTTGAGTGATTGGCTGGTTAGGTGGCTGGGTGGTTAGTATTTAGTTGGTTAGGAAAGACTTTAATCTTTTCCTAATACCTAACCAACTTCCCAACCTTTTTCCTTTCCAACTAACTAACTGACTGCTTATTTCATCGCCTCCTTATTAGAGTAAAATGTTCATTAGGCTTGGTGTGTGAGCTGTTGTGGGGTCATGATGTGGTGGCAGTTTGTGCAGCGTCTAAGAGGTGTTTTCTTTTTAGCAGATTTGAAATTCATCCAAGCTATAATTGGAATAAACGCTAGAAAAATTGGATGAACCACAAAAGTTAAGACAATAGCCACAATAAAAGGCAGGATACTGAGCATGAAAAAGTATTGCCCAGTCTGGATATAGGTGAGTGAGTCTTGATGACATTTCGTACAGTGTTCAGCATTTAGCTGTGTCACTTGCGTTTTCTTTCGTTTCGGCATAGCTTCCTCCCTATCTTAGATCAAAGATAAACCGGACGGTCTCAAAAAAGCCCAGCGGCACCATGGCGATTTGAACGACAAAGTACACGAGAATCGCTGCAAATGGAACAGATAACATCAGCGGCTTTTTCATTTTAAAAGCAAAGAAGATCGATAAGGCCGTGATGAGCAAGAATACATATAACATGCGTGCCCTCCTTTTAGGTAGTATATTTTTGATGTCGTTTGCTCAGACCGGATAGTCAGTCTCGAGTAGTACTAATACAGATAATACGAGCCATATGTAAGCGTTATCATTATTTTGTTAAATATAGTGGAACATCCAAGCAGATTTTCTTGCGGTGTTCCATAACAGTCTTTTCATAAGCATTATTATTTCAAATATTCTGAAATATGTCAAGAGAGAGGACAAATGTCTTTTTATTTTTTGTAGACAAACTACGACTATCGGGAATGTGCGGACGACCGGGCGGCTTTGCAGATTATCGGGCAACCCTGTGGAGAATAAGGCGAATGAGCTCCCAACCCACCAAAAAAACGACCCACGCTTGATGCGTGAGCCGTTTACTTAAACATTATCCAATATTATTTTCTTCTTCATCAGACTCTTCGGCACCGTCTTCGTCTTCAGCTGGTGCTTCTGTTTCATCTTCATCACCAAGCGCATCTGCATTTTCATCAGCTGGCTTGTCTTCTTTTTCACCTTCTGCAGGCTCAGTGCCTTCTGCTGGTGCTTCCTTTTCTGCATTAGCCGTTTCTTGCTGCTTTTTCACAGCATCGCCAATTGAATCAATCGGCTGCTCAAATACATCAGATGGATTGACAGCAACTCCGTCTTGACGGATCGCAAAGTGAACATGTACGCCTGCTTCTTGATTATATAAGTTGCGCGCTGCTTGTCCGATAACGTCACCTTGTCTTACTACTTGACCTTCTTCAAGCTCCACACCATCTAAGCTGTGGTAATGCGTAACGATTCCATTATCGTGACTAACTTCTACAACATATCCAAGAAGTGCATCTTTCTCTGACTTTACAACCGTTCCACTTAGAGCGGCAGCTACATCAAAGCTTTCGTTTTCAACGTGACCAAAATCAATTCCTTTATTTTGACGATATTCATTATTGTAGTATACCAAAGCGAGTTCTTTTTCTTCAGCAGATGCTGACTCATCAAAATAATGGACAACCACTTCAATTCCTTCTTCTTCTGCAACTGGCTTTTTGATGACTTCATTTGCAGCAGTAACTTCTACTGCTTCTTCACCATACATACCTTCTTGCGACGGATCTTCCACTTCGACTCCTTCGCCCGGTAGAGCTGATTCGTCTCCACCTTGCATAAAGAACACGGCACTCAATACACCAGCGGCTGCGACTAAATAGACTGCGGGAACTACCCAGCGCTTCTTTAAGAAGCTTTGTAGATCAAATGAATTTTCCTCATTTTTAGAAGAGCGTTTATTTTCTTCTTCTCTCATTTCTCATCACCTCAGCAACCAGTTTGAGCCGATTCCTGGAAATATATACATTCAACCGAAAAAATTTTTTAGATTAGTTTTCGACAAAGGTATGCGTATTATGCGTAATTTGTAAAAAAAGATTTCACCTTCTTCCATTTAATGTTAGGCTAAAACTCTATGAGAAATGATGTAAGGAGTTATTGTATGAAATTATTTAATGCTTTTATTTTATGTGTACTAACCTTTTTCGCCATTCTATATGCCAGCTTTACGATAATTGATTATGGGTCCCTGCTCGCTCAACACGTTAGTTTATTTGAACCGTTAGCTGACTTTTTTTCAAAAGCATTATTTGTACTGGGATTTTTGATGTTTCCTCTCTTATTAATACCTGTTTTTCCGCTAATCGGATTGTTTATTTTATTCCTGTGCTCTGTTGTCATAGCTGCTTATTCAAAAGACTGGTCACGGCTCGGGGGGTTATTGGTTGGGGCGTTAATTGGAATTTTCGTCTTAAAGCTTGTGGACATTGTTCTTATGATAGGGAGACATAGTTTGGAGGTTGCTTATTTCCTTCCCTACGTTTACAGTTCATATATTGGTATCATCCCCCTTTTCTTCATGATAGCCGGCTTGATCTGGTTTAAGCACATAATGAAATGGATTCACCTTGGCGGGATAACCCTAGGTGCTACGATCAGCTTCTTTGCAGGATTCTTAACGTTAATGGTATTCGGCGAGTTTCTTCAGCCAAGCGCAGTTCATGCTCTCCTTCTACTCGTTTTTGTTGCATCAGGGATGATCCTCGGAAACTGGTTAGGGCTCAAAAAAGAAGCACGCTCGAAAGAAGACCCTTCCAATTGAGGGTCTTCTTATTTGTGTTGATATTACTCCGCTCTCGCCGTCAGCTTTGCTTCATACGATTCCATCGACTGGATACTCACCCCTTGATAGTAGTGATGAACAATCTCCTCGTAGTTCTTTCCTTCTTTGGCCATACCGTCCGCTCCGTACTGACTCATGCCAACCCCATGACCCCATCCTCTTGTTTTTATGACCACTTGATCCCCTTGACGCTGCCAGTCAAAGTCTGATGAATTAAGCTCTAATTTATCACGAATTTCACGTCCGCTGAATTCTTTTCCTCCCACACTAACTGTCGCTACACGTCCTCCATCGGTACGTGCTGTAATAGAGCCGACTGTCCCATCGCCCGGAAGGCTTACTCCAAGCTTTTGCTCGACCTCAGCTTTTGTGAGTACTTTTTCTGATGTGAATTCTGGAGAGCGTTCGTCCCATGGGCTTTCTACACTTCTTAAGTATGGAATGGGATTTGGCCAGTAATCTTCGGAGTTCTCTGTAAAGCCGTTGCTTGTTGAGAAAAAGGCAGCTGTGATCGGCTCCCCTTCATATGTTAGTACTTGTCCTTGCGTTTGTAAGACAGCCTCTTTAATTCGTGCATAGTTTTGCTCAAAGTCGCCCCCCCAGCGAGACTTTAACTCCTCTTTTCCTTGATACACTTGATGCATCACCGTATCTGTAACCATTGCGTCACCAGGCAGCTCGACATCTCCCGGTTCAAGCATCTGTCTTAAAATGTACGTTCGCGCCGTTAGTGCTTGTGCTTTTAATGCTTCCATTTCAAATGTAGCAGGCATTTCAGAAGCGACGACCCCAACTACATACTCTTCTAAGGGAACTTCCTCCACTTGCTCTGTGCTGCTCCTAAACACTTGGATCGATACATCTGCTTGTGGCTCATAGGTGACTTGATTCGAGACGGCCGGCTTTTGATTCGTCGGTTCTAACGTCGTAGTCTGCGTAGATCGATCCCCGATTAGCACCATCATTGTAGGAATGATCAGTACAACTGTACACAGGATTGTTGCGATAATGAGTAACCGTTTCATATTCAAGCCTCCATTATGTCTTTGATCTCTCTATCATTTTATGTGGGAAGCCCCTCTAATAGAACAAGTTCTTCTTACTGTGATAAATGCGTACATGCCGGAATAGGATCAATTGAGGAATCTTAAGGAGGGTCGTCTATGCTGCGTAGAAGAAATCCACTTCAACCGCTTATGTTGCCAACCATCGTCATTATTGGACTCTTCTTTCTCATCGTTTTTTTCTTCATTCCGTCTGAGGCAAGACAAGTGAAAAAGGTAGTTGATGACTTTTACTCTCTTGAGCAGGAAGCCAAGTTCTCTTCTTCATGGGAGCTGTTTCACTCATCTATGCAAAGCCACTTCTCACGGGATCGCTATATAAGTGATCGGCCTCATACATTTATGAATCATTTTGGCGTAGATACGTTTGAGTTTGAAATGAGCCGTCCGAAAAAATTAAAGAATTGGAAGCTCTATGAAGACTCAGAAAAAATGGAAGCTTATGAAGTAGTCGTGACCAAAACATACCGCGGAACATATGGCCACTTTCAATTTATTCAATATGTATATGTTGCAAATGAAGAAGGAGACTGGCGGCTGCTTTGGGATTATAAAGAGAAGTAAGAAGCTTCTCTTTTTAACAGTTGTGGACAAGTTGTTGATAACTTATTTGTATAGAACCTTTATAGAAAATATGACTTATTTTTAAAAAAGAGGCATAAAGGCGGTAATATTCAGAATATAAGAATAAAAAGAGTGTATGTTGGATAGAGTGAATGGTACAGAACACTTGTGTACAATGCTGTGGATAAGTTGTGGAATAGATATGCGTCGTTTGGAGCCGTTTATGTGTGGATCTCAGGCGCGATTGCGCGGGTTGCTTGAGGAATTGCGCTGCTTGAGAGAACTTATGCGTCCATTGAAAATAATTGCGCGGATTCAGCTGGTTATTGCGTGTATTGATGTAGGAATTGCGTCGAACTAAATGTTAATTGCGCCAGTTCCACCCGCACTGCGCCTAAGCTGCACCTGAACTCTATTTCCAAAAACCGCAAAATAAAAAAGCCCTTCGAAAAGGGCTCTTGATTAAAGGTTTGTGTTTACACGTAATGGAGCGTCTTCAGTTGTCGTTTCTTCTTCAACTTGCTCTTTTACGCGTTCAACGTCAGCGCCTAGTGCTTGTAGCTTGCCAGCAAGATCTACATAGCCGCGGTCGATGTGCTTAAGTTCAGTTACACGTGTCATACCATCTGCTACAAGGCCAGCTATTACAAGAGCTGCACCAGCACGAAGATCTGTTGATGCTACTTCTGCACCTTGAAGGTTGTTAGGACCTGAGATAATCGCTGAACGTCCTTCGATTTTAAT
The DNA here is from genome assembly GCF_029094545.1 of Alkalihalophilus pseudofirmus. Taxonomy (NCBI): domain Bacteria; kingdom Bacillati; phylum Bacillota; class Bacilli; order Caryophanales; family Bacillaceae; genus Alkalihalophilus; species Alkalihalophilus pseudofirmus. Next base: position 3,847,524 of record NZ_CP117835.1, read on the forward strand.
GTTAGAGTTCATGCGGCGGAATTCTTCCACATGCATGAAGCGGTTTTCAAATACAGTCTCAGTGATCACACTTGTGCCTTTTGCTTTTAAAAGAAGTGCCATCATTTGAGCCTGCATATCCGTCGGGAATCCTGGATGAGGCATTGTTTTAATGTCAATCGCCTTTAGTGTTTCAGGCCCAATGACACGTAAACCATTTTCCTCTTCTTTGATTTCAACTCCCATTTCACGCATTTTCGCGATTAATGGACGAAGATGCTCTGCTACTGCTCCTTCAACTAACACATTTCCGCCAGTAATAGCAGCCGCCACCATAAACGTACCAGCTTCAATACGATCGCCGATCACTGTGTGTTGAGCGCCGTTAAGCTCTTCTACACCTTCGATACGAATGATACCAGTACCAGCTCCGCGAACTTTTGCACCCATACCATTTAAATAATTCGCAAGACAAACGATTTCAGGCTCTTCTGCTACGTTTTCGATGATTGTTGTTCCTTCAGCAAGGACCGCAGCCATCATAATGTTTTCAGTAGCACCTACACTTGGGAAGTCAAGGTAGATTTTTGTTCCTTGAAGCTTGCCGTCAATGCGCGCTTCGATGAAACCATTTCCGATCTCAACTGTCGCACCCATTGCTTCAAACCCTTTTAAATGCTGATCAATTGGACGTGATCCGATTGCACAGCCTCCAGGAAGAGCGATACGAGCTTTACCTACGCGCGCAAGTAATGGCCCCATCACTAAGAAAGACGCTCTCATCTTGCGAACATATTCAAATGGTGCCTCTGTTTTTAATGTTTTCTCGGCATTTACAGTAAATGTGTTGTTTGCATACTCCACATCAATATTTAAATTACGTAATACTTCTCTCATTGTGTATACATCAGCAAGCTCTGGCACATCATAAAGTTTGCTTGTGCCCTTTCCAGCTAAAATCGATGCAGCAATTACGGGTAGCACAGCATTTTTAGCACCTTCTACTTTAACAGTGCCTTCTAGCTTATTGCCACCACGGACAATAATTTTTTCCAACGTATTCCCCTCCGCGTCTAGAAATTATAGTCTCTTCTATATCATCAATATTCAGTCGTAATAATAGGCGTTCCTATTGTCACGGTTGTACCGGAGCCCATTGTCTCTCCGCTTCTTAAGGCAACTTGCAGGTTCATCTTGTGACCATTTGTAACGATGGCATCTGTCCATACATCATTGTATGCAGAAACCGAGACAAACGTTTCTTCATTCAGTGATTCAATCTCTGTTGCACCGAGCTTTTCTACGAAATCTCTTGCTTGGTCTCCCAGAGAAGGTTGCACATATTCAGAATCTTCCGGTCGTACTGCTCTTACTTGAGAGTAAACAGGCGAGTCTTGCAGGGAAAATGATTCTTTTCTCTCTTCAAGTAATTCGTGTAATTCTCTCTCACCAAGCGCTTTGGTTGATGTTCCATTCAGTTCATAAGTGTGGATGATTTCATAGGATCCATGTTGTTCGTATGCATAGATACTCAGTCTTTCTTGGCTGTCTCCCAAAACGCTGGGACGAGTTGCCTCGATCGACCAATCTGTCTCAGACATGTGTACGTCGCTCACATTCCAACCTGTGAATTGGCTGTTCAAATTATGTACATACTGCTTAAACGACTCAAGATCGCTAACTTGACCTTGTCCTGCTCTCATACGCAGCTGCCACCCTTGAACATGTAATTCTTCTTGTTGTGCTAAGTCTAAAATGGATTCAATTTCACGTAAATTGTTGTTATGTGCGTGACTTGTTGTTGCCTGCATATAACTGTACCCTGCTAATAGAAATATGAAACCAAAAAATAGTATTCGTACCATGCCCATAAGACTCACTCCCCCAAATAAAGCTGATTAGTACCATTTTTACCTTGAGGAGTAAAAGCATACATGGAAGTTGTAGTCATTACTCGACAACAGCCACCTTACCACAAATACCGTAACATCGTTGAAGCATTGTAATAATCAAGAAAAAAGCTACTTACTAACTGGGCTACGGCGATGGTGACAAGAATCATCAGCGCTTTTGCCTTAGGGCTATTCGGTTCTTTGACAAATAGATCAAACTTAAAAGCTTGCAGTGCCCACCAAGTGATTGCTAAAAACATCACATTCACAAATACGTGGATCAAAGCTTGCTGGCCTATGCCTTCAAACAACGTTTTAACCCCCAGTCCCAATCCTTCTCTCGTGTTACTGTAAGTAGAAATTTGTCGATTGACTTCGAAAAATAAAAGTCAAGGACAAAGCAATCCATTTTTCATCTTAACGGATTTTAACAAAAAAATCTATAGCGAATTACCATCATTTTTATAGTTGTACGGACCTATCTTTTGTCATGTTTGTCATCTAATCCATGACTTATGACACAGCTTTATCTATACCTCCTAATCATACGATACATAGCATGGATAATATTCACATGAAATCGTGAAATAAAGTCAAATTGGTGACGGTTTGAAGAGAAGCAAAGCTAAGAAGCTAGTGTGACATCAGTAATACGCTCAAAAAATGAACTATATAAACGAAATGAACTACTTAATAAACGAAGCAACAATTTTATAAACGAAATTTCAATTTTATTAAACAACCGGAGCAAATAATTGGAAACAAAGCACTTCACCCACAAAAAAACAGGATGAGCTGAGTGCTCATCCCGCTTTCTTATTTACCAGTGACATCTAGACGGTTGATCGCTCTCTTCAGAGCAAGCTCAGCACGTTTGAAGTCTACTGCATCTTGTTTTGTAGAGTTGAGACGACTTTCTGCACGTTCTTTAGCAGCGCGCGCACGGTCGACATCAATTGCTGATGGTAATTCAGCAGCCTCAGCTAAGATCGTTACTTGATCAGGGCGAACTTCTACGAAACCGCCACTAACCGCAACTTGTTCTTCAGAGTTGCCTTTTTTCAAGCGTACTGCTCCAACTGTAAGCGGAGCAACTAACGGAATATGTTTTGGCAAGATACCTAGTTCGCCTTCAATCGTGCGAACTACTACCATATCCACATCACCATCATACACTTTGCCATCAGGAGTTACTACATTTACACGAATCGTCGACATGTGAGAAACCCTCCTCGAGTAGCATCACGGGGTTAGTTTGCATAAACAGGTGCGCAACAAGCTTAGCTGCGCCCCCGCTTTAGTTTATGCGATGCGTGAATTACGCCATTTGTTTTCCTTTTTCGATAACCTCTTCAATGCGGCCGACAAGACGGAATGCATCTTCAGGAAGATCATCATATTTACCATCAAGGATTTCTTTGAATCCTTTGATTGTCTCTTTAACTGGCACGTAAGAACCTTTCTGACCAGTGAACTGCTCAGCTACGTGGAAGTTTTGAGATAAGAAGAACTGGATACGACGCGCACGGTGTACAACAAGCTTATCTTCCTCAGAAAGCTCATCCATACCTAGGATTGCGATGATATCTTGAAGTTCTTTATACTTTTGAAGCGTTTGTTGAACTTGACGAGCAACACTGTAGTGCTCTTCTCCAACGATTTCAGGAGAAAGTGCACGAGATGTTGATGCAAGTGGATCAACGGCAGGGTAGATACCCATCTCAGATAATTTACGCTCTAAGTTTGTTGTTGCATCCAAGTGAGCGAACGTTGTCGCTGGCGCTGGATCTGTATAGTCATCGGCTGGTACATAGATCGCTTGGATTGATGTAACCGAACCAACTTTAGTCGATGTGATACGCTCTTGAAGCTGACCCATCTCTGTAGCAAGTGTCGGCTGGTAACCAACGGCTGAAGGCATACGGCCTAGTAGGGCTGATACCTCAGAACCTGCTTGTGTGAAACGGAAGATGTTATCAACGAAAAGAAGTACGTCCTGACCATCGCGGTCACGGAAGTGCTCTGCCATTGTAAGTCCAGAAAGAGCAACACGCATACGCGCACCAGGCGGCTCATTCATTTGACCGAATACCATGGCAGTCTTTTTGATAACGCCAGAGTCAGTCATCTCGTGGTAAAGGTCATTCCCTTCACGAGTACGCTCACCTACACCAGCGAATACAGAGATACCGCCGTGCTCTTGAGCGATGTTATTGATAAGTTCTTGGATAAGAACCGTTTTACCTACACCGGCACCACCAAATAGACCGATTTTACCACCTTTAATGTAAGGTGCTAGAAGATCTACTACTTTAATTCCTGTCTCAAGAATTTCAGTAGTTGTTGAAAGCTCTTCAAACTTAGGAGCTTCACGGTGGATTGGGTCACGCTTTACATCAACTGCAACCGGCTCGCCTAAGTCGATTGCTTCTCCTAGTACGTTGAATACACGACCAAGAGTCGCTTCTCCAACTGGAACGCTGATTGGAGCGCCTGTATCAAGTGCCTCTGTACCACGTACAAGGCCGTCTGTTGAACCCATTGCAACGGTACGAACTGAATCATCACCTAAGTGCAATGCAACTTCAAGTGTAACTGTAACATCAACCGCATTTTTGTCTGCACCTACTTGTACGACTTTTAATGCGTTATTGATTTCAGGTAATTGTCCGCTCTTGAACTTTACGTCAACAACCGGACCCATTACTTGAGTAATGTGACCTGTATTCATAGTATTCCGTCCCTCCTAATGGCTCCTAGCCAATTTTTTCAGGGTATTTGTAGTAGTTAAAATAATATCTATTCTAGTGCTGCTGCACCGCCGACGATCTCTGTAATTTCTTGAGTGATCGCCGCTTGACGCGCACGGTTAAACTTAAGCGTAAGCTCTTCAATTAGAGCAGATGCGTTATCAGTTGCCGCACTCATCGCTGTCATACGCGCACCGAATTCACTCGCTTTCGCATCAAGCAGTGATCCATAGATAAGGCTCTCCGCATATTGTGGAAGAAGTTTTTCTAGGATAGCTTGCTCATTTGGCTCGTACTCGTAAGAAGCACTAGCTGAAGCAGCTTTTTCATCACTACCGATATCTGTAAGCGGTAAGAGCTTCATTTCTGTTACATCTTGAGTGATTGGACTTACGAAGTGGTTGTACCAAACATACAACTCATCGAAGATCCCATCAGCAAACATTTCAACAGATGTACGCGCAATGTTTTTAATATCATTAAATTCCGGTTGATCCGGTAAGCCGATTACCTCTTGAATGATAGGCAATCCGCGTTTTTTAAATAAATCACGTCCAATACGTCCCATGATGATAATTCCGTACTCATCAGGAGAGTTGTGACGCTCTTTAATCGTGTTTAATAGAGAACGAATTAAGCTAGAGTTGTATCCGCCAGCTAACCCTTTATCAGACGTAACCACAATGTATCCTGTCTTTTTAACAGGACGCTCCTCAAGCATTGGATGCGTTATCTCAGTGCCTGATGATGCGATCGCAGCTACAACTTCACGAATCTTCTCCGTGTAAGGAGTAAAAGACTGTGCGTTGTGCTGTGCACGGTTCAGCTTTGCCGCTGATACCATTTGCATCGCTTTTGTAATTTGTTTTGTCTTTTTAGTCGAGGTAATTCGTCCCTGTATATCACGTAATGAAGCCATTCGATTCACCACCTTTTCGCAAAAACTGGTTCGTGTTTTGCTTGGCAGATAGCAAGCGGCAAACAGCAAGCATACTCTCTAGAAAAGTACGCAGCCGCCCCCCCTTGCTAATTACCAGCCACTAGCCTTACTTGCTTGCACTAAAGCCCTTCTTGAACTCTTCGATCGCTGCTTTAAAGTCTGCATCTTCAGGAAGGTTTCCAGTTGTGCGAATGTGATCTAGAAGATCTTTTTTGTTGTGATCTAAGAACGTGAAGAACTCAGACTCAAAACGTTGTACATCTTCAACTGGGATATCATCCATGAAGCCTTTTGTAAGAGCATAGATGATTGCAACTTGCTTCTCAACTGGAAGCGGATTGTGAAGGTCTTGTTTAAGAACTTCAACTGTGCGCTGACCACGGTTAAGTTTCGCTTGAGTTGCTTTATCAAGATCAGATCCAAACTGAGCAAATGCTTCTAGCTCACGGTACGCTGCAAGGTCAAGACGCAATGTACCTGAAACTTTCTTCATCGCTTTAATCTGTGCAGAACCCCCTACACGTGATACCGATAAACCGGCGTTAACGGCAGGACGGATACCTGAGTAGAATAAGTCAGATTGAAGGAAGATTTGTCCGTCTGTGATTGAGATAACGTTTGTTGGGATATAAGCTGATACGTCACCTGCTTGTGTTTCGATGAAAGGCAATGCAGTGATTGAACCGCCGCCTTTAGCATCACTAAGCTTCGCTGCACGCTCAAGTAAACGAGAGTGTAGGTAGAATACATCCCCTGGGAATGCCTCACGACCTGGAGGACGACGTAGTAATAGTGAAAGCTCACGGTAAGCAGAAGCTTGTTTTGAAAGATCATCATAGATCACAAGAACGTGCTTGCCGTTATACATGAATTCTTCACCCATAGATACGCCTGCATATGGTGCTAAGAATAGCATTGGTGCCGGATCAGATGCACTTGCTGATACAACGATTGTGTAATCTAGCGCTCCACGTTGACGAAGTGTTTCAACAACACCTGCAACAGTAGAATCCTTTTGACCGATTGCTACGTAGATACAAATCATATCTTCGTCTTTTTGGTTTAAGATCGTATCGATAGCGATTGCCGTTTTACCTGTTTGACGGTCACCGATGATTAACTCACGTTGACCACGGCCGATTGGAATCATTGTATCGATTGATTTAATACCTGTTTGAAGCGGCTCATGTACAGATTTACGATCCATAACACCTGGTGCCGGACTTTCAATTGGACGAGATTTTGTCGTTGCGATTGGACCAAGACCATCAATTGGTTGTCCTAACGGGTTCACAACGCGACCTAATAATTCTTCTCCAACAGGAACTTCCATAATACGACCAGTACGTTTCACTTCGTCACCTTCACGAATGTCTGTGTATGGTCCTAGAATGATAATCCCGATGTTGTTCTCCTCAAGGTTCTGAGCCATCCCCATTACCCCGTTTGAGAATTCAAGAAGCTCACCAGCCATGACATTCTCAAGGCCATGTGCAAGCGCGATACCATCACCAACACGGATAACCGTACCTACATCTTGAACTTGAACATCAGACTGAAAGCTTTCAATCTGCTGCTTTATAAGAGAGCTAATTTCCTCTGGTTTGATGCTCATATCATTCACCCCTATCTTCTACTAACGTGTACCGGCAATCAGCTGACGCTCTAAGCGGTCTAGCTGTGATTTAACACTGCCGTCATAAATGCGGTCTCCGATACGAATCTTGAGTCCGCCAAGAAGGTCTTTATTCACTACATTGGTTACTAGAAGCTTCGCTTTGTTCACCTTTTTAGCAAAGATCACAGCGATTTGCGCTTGCTCTTCGCTAGTAAGCGGCTTAGCTGAATACACAACAGCCTCAGCCATATCTTGTGCCTCGTAAGACATTTCTTTAAACGAATCAATCATATCCACAAGACTTTCAATACGCTTGTTTTCTACTAATAGAAGCAGTGTATGAAGGCTTGTTTCACTTAGAGAATCTTTGAAGCTGTTTTCAATGAAAGCACGCTTCTTCTCTGCTGTTACTTTCGGGTGCGAAAGAAGCTGTAAAAATTCAGGCGTTGTATTCACAACTTCCTTTACAAGCTCCATCTCCTGCACAACTTGAGATAAAATGCTTTTTTCTTCAGCAAGCTGAAAAAGGGCATATGCATAACGATTGGCTACTGCTTGGTTGCTCATAGCTCCTCGCCTACCTCTTTAAGATACTCTTGTACAAGCTTCTCTTGTTCTGCTTCATTAAGTTCTTTTTCAATCACTTTAGTAGCAATAAGAACAGATAGACCCGCAACTTGCTCACGAAGGGCAGCTACTGCTTGTTCCTTCTCGCGTTGGATCTCAGCTACTGCTGATTCCTTAATACGCTCAGCATCGTCACGTGCTGCTTTTACAATATCTTGACCTTGCTGTTCACTAAGTTTTTTCGCATTTTGAATAATTCCATTAGCTTCAGTCCGCGCACGCTCTAGCTCTGCACGCTGCTCAGCGATAAACGCCTCAGCTTCTTTACGATTTTTCTCTGCAGAATCAATTTGATCATTGATGATCTGCTCACGCTTCTCCATAATCCCCATAAGAGGCTTAAGAGCAAACTTACTTACTAAGAATAAAAGCGTTGAGAATGCGATAAGTTGATAAAGGGCTGAGCCCCAGTTAATGCTATCGAAACCCACGTGGATTCACTCCTTTCTTGGACGTGAAAAATAAGTAACCTAACGTATTTCGGCACCCTTTTATCGGGTGGATAATTCTAATCGGTTAGTCGTACATAAGGAATGGCGCAGGTTCAAACAGAACACTGTCGCCATTTTTATGCACAATGAAAAGACTGTTCGTGCGTATCTTATTATGAGAATAGTAATAAGAAAGAGATAACGATTGCGATAATCGGAACCGCCTCAGCAAGAGGAACACCGATGAACATTAGAGTTTGAAGTGTACCGCGAAGTTCTGGTTGACGAGTTACACCTTCAAGAGTTGCTTTTACGATAATTGCTACTGCGATTGATCCACCAACCGCTGCTAAACCTGCTGCAATTGCAGCGCCTAATAATGACATGATAAATTTCCTCCCTATTGTATACTTAATAGTTTTTATTTAATTGCCTTGTCCAACCTATAAACCTAGCCTGACCAAAGCGTTGTTACTAAGATTAGTGACTTTCTACTTTGTGTGCCATGTAAACCATCGCTAGCATGGCAAAAATGTACGCTTGGATCGCACCGATAAACATACCAAATGCCTGCCATACAATAAGCGGCAAGAATGCTCCAAACATTCCAAGTAAACCTGATGTTCCTAAACCTACAAGTAAAATCATTAAGATTTCCTTTGCATATACGTTACCGAATAGACGCATTCCAAGTGTTAACGTGTTGGCAAATTCCTCAATAATTTTAAATGGAAGTAAAAATGGTACCGGACGAACATAATCTTTCAAATATTCGCCAAACCCGCGGATCTTAATCCCGTAATAGTGAGTCAGTACTACGACTAACACAGCCATTGTTAAGGTTAAGACTGGATCAGATGTTGGTGATTTCCACCAAACCTCGTGCGTGTTCGGGTTATAAAGCTCAAATGGCAACCCTAGCATGTTTGCTACAAACACATAGAATAGCAAGGTGAAGGCGAGTGCAATGAATTGTCCACCGACCTTCCAGTCCATGTTCGCTTTAACGATCCCACGGACGAAATCAATTGCCCACTCTAGGAAGTTCTGCATTCCAGAAGGACGCATGGCGAGACGTCTTGAGCCAATAAAGCAGATCAAGAACACAATCACACACGTCACAGTCGTCATAAGCACTGTGGACATGTTGAAGCTCAGCCCTAGAAACTCTCGTATAGGCGCTTCATGATCCATATTAAATTCACCTCTTTCTCACAAATTGAACTAGCATATCAAGGATAATAATGACATAGATCAGGGCAAGCCCTGCAATGACTGAGATAACATCTAACTTGTCCGGATAGATAAGGGCCAGATACACCGCAGCGATTGTCAGAATAATACGAATTCCGAAGCCAAACCCTGCAAGAATAAATGGAAGAAACGACTGTTTCCTTTTGCGGTCGGCAACCATTCCGACTACTTGAGTCTTGCGGTAGGTTGTCCAAAGATTAAGAAAACTAACGGAGAGGCCTAAAGCTAAGCCAAGGAATTGCGTTTGAAGTGGGGTGATGAGAAATAATACAAGAAACAACACTAGCAAAATACTAGTTGTAATTGTATGTTGTTTCATTTTTCCTTCTAGTGAAGTCATATTACTCATCGTCTCCTAAGAACGGTTCAATCGTCTTCATTACGCCATAAAAACCTACACCCAAACCAATGAGGATAGATACTATGAGGAACACCGGTTTAGCACCAAGTCGATTCCCAAGCCATAACCCGGTAAAAACACCTGCCACCACTCCCCCTACAACATAGGATGAGATGACTGAAACAAGCGCCATCGCGCGCCATGGGTTGCGTTTCCCGTTAGACATGAACACCGCTCCCCTCAAGCTTTTCCAGAGCTTTCGAACCTTTTCACTTTTCGTATGTAAACCTTATCATCATATCCTTTGTAATCGTACAATAGCGAAAACTTTGTGTCAATGTGTTTTCCGACTAAAAAAAAAGAGATTTGTCGATATCTTCCTTTGTTCACACTTCTGTCATATTCCACATTTTTATAGGGTTTTATACATGTTTGTGAGAAATTATTGTCAAGGATTTATGTCATGGGTATATATGGGTTGCGTGCGTTATATTGGAGTTTGTGTAGGAGTGTGTCGAAGGGTGGGTGTGTTAGTGTGGTTTGTCGAATGGAGCATCTAGGCCTCGTTCAGAGCAGACGGCTTAATAAGAGCAGACGGCCGGATTGCGTCTATCCCCCCTCTTATTGCGCTGGTTGCTCTCACAATCGCGTCGCTTCCACTTTCTTATGCCTCAGTCTCAGCCTTAATTGCGCCGATTCGACCTTATTGCGTCACTTTACACATGATATGCGCAGCTCTCAGGCATTATTCTATCTACTTTGACATTAATTGCGCCGGTTCACACGACGCACCACTCCCCTACTCCCAAACCCAACAAAAAAGAGCGCATCCACGCGCTCTTTTGCACTCCCCTACTCGAGTCCTTGACTCCTCGGAGGGAGTTCTTCTCCAATTGTAACCCATGCTTCAATTGTATCTTCCTGTCCGTCGTTCACAGCATAAATCAGCGCTTTATAGACGCCGTCTTCTAAGTCAACATCTGTTAACGTACCTTCTACCATCCCTCGGCCTATATCTTCTTTGCTGTCGAGGAAGGTGACAAATTCAAAGGTGTCTGGATCATATAAAACGATGCCAAACTCTTCCGCTCCACCAGGTAAGTACAATTCATATCGATACGTATCTGCCGTATCACCTTGTCCGAAGTTAAAGGCCATCAGCCTCGGGTAATTCGGCTCCTCAATAAAGAAAACATACGGTACCGTAATCGTCTCGCGTCCGCCTTCAATGAGGATGTCCCCATGATGGATGCCTTCAGCTAAAACAGAAGGCAGCATATCGAGCTGGAGTTTGACCTCGCGCTTCTCACCTGGTTTAAGCGTCGTGGCAAACGGCACATCCCACTGTAGTCCATCCGGCGCTTCAAATGGCGGCGTGATGTGATAAGTCCGCGGCAGATTATCATGATTCTCAATCGTAAAAGTTACTTCCCGCTTCTCACGCGGATCTTCTTTTGTCCATTTCCCAAAGGTGACAGCACCCGGATAGACGAGCGTCTTTAACTCTAATGCATCATCCACCTGCAGTCTGCCTGCCCCTTGTTCATGCGGGAGATACCTCTCCCCTTCTGGTGACGTCAGCTTTTTAGCCGAGTTCATCAATGCTGCTTTAATTTGCTCAGGCGACCAGTCAGGATGCGCCTGCTTCACGAGGGCTGCAGCTCCTGCCACATGCGGGGCTGACATACTTGTTCCGTTTAATGCTAAATACCCTCTTGGAACCGTGCTGTCGATCGAGACACCAGGAGCGACTAGATCCGGCTTCACTTCCCACGTTTGCGTCACCGGTCCCCGTGAGGAAAACGGGGCAATAAAATCTTCTTCTTCCCGGTAAATCGTGCGGATCGTCAGCTCTTTGTGTGCTTCCTCTAGTTTATCGAGCAAATATTCTCCGTCCTCTTTTGTGACACTGACAACAGGCAGCTTCACACCGCCTTCTACAACGCCGACAAATGCCCCCGGCAGATTGTTGTAAATAATCATTGCCTTAGCTCCAGCTTTTTTGGCATTATGAGCCTTTTCAGTAAACGGGATCAAGCCGCGTTTTACCAAAAGAACACTTCCTTCTACCTCAAGCTCATCTAAATCCTCTTCCGTGCCGAGGCCTCCGTCAACAAGCGGAAAATCTCGCTTTAACGCCCACGGCATTGTTCCACCCATCGGAAACAGGGTCAGTTCTGCATCATCACCGAATACAGTGGCGTAAGGTGTTTTTATCGGCGGGGCTGAAGCACCTACGGATATTGCTTTTGTCGAGGTGCCGGGAGAGCCGACCGTCCACATTTTAGGTCCGCTGTTTCCGTTCGAAGTGACAGCAACGACCCCCTCCTCTACTGCTTTATCAAGCGCAACACTTGTCGGCCAGTCGGGTCCATTCACTGTATTTCCAAGTGATAAATTAAGCACGTCTACTCCGTCAGCAACTGCTTTTTCAATTGCTTCAATCACTTGTTCTGTAGTCCCCTGTCCTCCTGGTCCGAGAGCACGATACGCATAAATATCTGCTTCAGGTGCCACTCCTTTTACTTGACCATTGGCCGCAATAATTCCCGCAACATGCGTTCCGTGCAAGGTCGGCACCCCTTGAGTGCTTTGTGTCTCCATCGGATCATGATCATAATCGACGACATCATAGCCGCCTTTATAATTCGCTTGGAGATCAGGATGTCTATAATCAATGCCCGTATCAATCACAGCCACTTTCACACCTTTACCGGTTAAACGCTCCCCGTCACGGCTGAACATTCCTCTGACATGGTCGCCACCGATAAAGGGTACACTGCCGTCGAGGTTTGCTTCATATTGTGCTATTTGATCAACACGTTCTACAGATTGAACATTTTTTAATACATCAAGATCTCCCTTTTCTAGCTCGAGGGAAAATCCATTATATAAACGATTAAACGTTTTTCTCACTTTACTTGAAGGCAGGACAGCCATCACTTCCGCTACTGCATCGTCTACCGTACCTTTTACAGTCACTATAACGACTGTTTTTTCATTCTCTTCAAGATTTCTTTCAGTAATTTGCGGTCGTTCCGGAAACACTGCATTTGTAGCATATGCCGGTGAAACCACTGATAGTAACAGCACACAGCAGCATAGCCAGACTATTTGACGCAAATCAATCTCCTCCCAACTTTTTTGCGTATATGTAGTATGGGTAATTAAGAAGAAATCATGTATGAAGCAGACAAAAAAGACCTAACTACAAGAGTAGTTAGGTCGATTGTACGAGATATTTAATTATTCGGCTGAAAGCGGCTTGAATGGCTCAGGACGCTCTTTTGTTTGTGTAAAATGATAAAGAAGGGCTTGAACGATGCGGGCAGATGCTTCTCCGTCCCCATAAGGGTTCGACGCTTTTGCCATGCGATCATATTCTTCTTTATTTCTAAGCAGTTCATCTGTAAGACGATATACATCATCTTCATCTGTTCCAGCTAACTTCAGTGTACCTGCCTCAATACCTTCAGGACGCTCTGTCGTATCACGCAGGACAAGAACCGGCGTTCCAAGCGACGGCGCTTCTTCCTGCACACCGCCAGAATCCGTTAAAATAATTTCAGCACGATTAGCAAAGTTATGGAAATCAAGCACACCAAGAGGTTCAATCAAGTGAATACGGTCATGATCACCTAAAATATCGCCAGCAATCTCGCGCACGGCTGGATTTAAATGCACAGGATAAACAACATGGGCATCCGGATGCTCATCTGCAATGCGACGGACTGCACGGAAAATATTTCGCATTGGATCGCCTAAATTTTCACGACGATGCGCCGTTAATAAGATTAGACGGCCATCACCAATTTTATCTAATACCTCATGCTGATAGCTGTCATTGACCGTAGTCTTTAGGGCATCGATGGCTGTATTTCCCGTAATAAAGATCGATTCATCTTTCTTATTTTCATCAATCAAATGTTTGTGCGCCTGCTCTGTCGGGGCGAAGTGCAGATCAGTTAATACGCCTGTCAGCATACGGTTCGCTTCTTCCGGAAACGGAGAGTACTTATTGAACGTTCGAAGACCTGCTTCAACATGACCAATAGCTACTTGATTGTAAAAAGCTGCAAGACTTGCTACAAACGTTGTTGTGGTATCACCATGCACAAGCACAATGTCAGGCTCAACTTCTTTAATGACTCCATCTAACCCTTGGAGCGCATTGGTTGTTACATCAGCAAGCGTTTGACGTTCTTTCATAATATTCAAGTCAAAATCCGGCTTCACATCAAATAACTGAAGCACTTGATCAAGCATTTCACGATGCTGGCCTGTTACAGCTACAAACGATTGAATAGTATCTTGATGCTTGTTCAGCTCAAGCACTAAAGGCGACATTTTAATCGCTTCAGGTCTTGTCCCAAACACCGTTAAGACTTTCAACTTTGAACTCATCGGCTTAGCCTCTTTTCTACGTTACTTATTTCATTCTTTACTTATTATCTATTTATTTCGTTCCAAATAAACGGTCACCCGCGTCACCTAAACCAGGGACGATGTAACCTTTTTCGTTTAACTTCTCATCAAGGGCTGCAAGATAAATATCTACATCAGGGTGCTCATCTTTCACCACTTCAACACCTTCTGGGGCAGCAACTAAACACATCAGCTTGATCGTTTTCGCACCGCGCTTTTTAAGGCTGTTGATTGCTTCTACTGCAGAACCGCCTGTCGCAAGCATTGGGTCAATAACGATGAATTCACGCTCGTTTACATCAGTTGGAAGCTTTACGTAGTATTCTACCGGCTTTAATGTTTCAGGATCACGGTATAAGCCGACATGCCCTACTTTTGCAGCTGGAATCATTTGAAGAATTCCATCAACCATTCCAAGACCTGCACGTAAAATAGGCACAAGACCTAACTTTTTCCCTGCGATTGTTTTTGAATTTGCTGGCCCAACCGGCGTTTCAATTTCCACATCTTTTAAAGGTAAGTCACGTGTAATTTCGAATGCCATAAGCGCTGCTACTTCATCTACAAGCTCACGGAATTCCTTCGTTCCTGTATTCTTGTCACGAATATACGTTAATTTGTGTTGAATTAATGGGTGATCAAATACAAACACCTTACTCATCAGCCTCGACTCCTTTTTTATGCGAACTAAAGGGAAATTAGCGCAGCTCCCTTATGTCGATTAATATCCTTTAATAGCTCCTTGAAAATTCTACCCAAAAAGTGAAGCGATCTCAACCCTGTACGATAGATTTCATTGATTTTGTACAATTTGTTTTTTAAAGTTCACTAAAATGTGCTGATATGAGAGGCTTTTATAAAATAAAAGCCCTCCCCGGCCGAGCCGGAAGAGGGTTGATGTTTGTTTATTACATTTTAAGCTCAGGGTACATAGGGAATTTAGCCGTAAGAGCTGCAACACGCTCACGAACTTCGTTAAGCTTGTCTTCGTTCTCGACATTTTTAAGTGTTAGTGCAATCAACGCACCAATTTCATCCATTGCCTCTAAGTCTAAACCGCGTGATGTTACAGCAGCTGTTCCGATACGGATACCGCTTGTTACAAACGGGCTTTCAGGGTCAAATGGAATGGTATTTTTATTCGTTGTAATCCCTACTTCATCTAGTGCTTTTTCTGCGACTTTTCCAGTTAGGTTTAATGAACGCAAGTCAAGAAGCAGCAAGTGATTATCTGTTCCGCCTGAAACAAGGTTCACGCCTTCTGAAACAAGCTTTTCACCTAGACGTTTCGCATTTGCAATAACTGCCTCGCCGTATTGTTTGAAATCTGGAGATAGTGCTTCGCCAAACGCTACTGCTTTTGCAGAAATAACGTGCATAAGCGGTCCGCCTTGAATTCCAGGGAAGATTGATTTATCAATCTTTTTACCGAATTCTTCTTTACAAAGGATCATTCCGCCGCGAGGTCCGCGTAATGTTTTATGTGTTGTTGTTGTTACAAAATGAGCGTGAGGAACTGGGTTTGGATGTAAGCCTGTTGCAACAAGACCTGCAATATGAGCCATATCCACCATTAGATAAGCGCCTACTTCATCAGCGATTTCACGGAATTTCTCAAAATCAAGCTCACGAGGGTATGCACTTGCACCCGCAACGATTAATTTCGGCTTATGTTCTTTAGCTAGTTCACGTACCACATCATAATCAACACGCTGAGTTTCCTCATCAACACCGTACTCAACAAAGTTGTATTGAACACCACTGAAGTTAACAGGGCTTCCGTGCGTTAAGTGACCGCCGTGTGAAAGGTTCATACCAAGAACTGTATCGCCTTGTTCTAAGATTGTGAAGTATACAGCCATGTTCGCTTGTGCACCTGAGTGAGGCTGCACGTTTACATATTCTGCACCAAAGATCTCTTTTGCACGATCTCGCGCGATATCTTCTACAATATCAACATACTCACAACCCCCATAATAGCGGCGGCCTGGGTAGCCTTCTGCATATTTGTTTGTTAGCACTGAACCTTGAGCTTCCATTACAGCTTCACTAACAAAATTCTCAGATGCAATTAATTCAATTTTGTCACGTTGACGACCTAATTCTAACTTAATCGCCTCATATACTTTTTCGTCTTGTTTCTTTAATGTCTCCATCCTTATTCCCCTTTCAGTTCCTACACATTCGGTTTTTAGGTATCAAACATTAGATTCAACTACATTCTAACATAAGAATTAACTAAAATCCGTACTATTTATCAAAAACAGGTCTGATTATTCATGTTCTTCGGTACGCGAATAATTTGCTCGGATTCCTCCGATCAGCTTCGGACGAGTTTTAGCGATTGTTACATGCGCATGACCGATTTCTTTAATTTGACTGCGAATCGGTACAGCTACTTCTTTTAAATGCATGCCAATAAACGTATCACCGATATCAATTCCAGCATCCGCTTTAATCGATTCAACAAGAACAGGATTATCCATTCGTGAAAAAGCATGCGTTGCCATCGCCCCGCCGGCCGCTCGAATCGGAATCGCCGAAACAGCATCATATCCGCGTTCACGTGCCGTTGATCCCTCAATGACTAATGCCCGGTTTAAGTGCTCGCAGCATTGAAAAGCAAGCTTCACTCCAGTCTCATCTTGAAAACGGCTGAGTGCATCATAAATCGCCGCAGCAATGTCCCGTGATCCGTTTGACCCAATATGTTCACCTGCCACTTCACTCGTGCTTGTCCCAATAACAAGAAGATGATCATGAGTAAGAGGCATCATTGCCTGTAAGTCATGTAATACTTGCGTAAGCTGAGCATTTATTTCTTCTTTTACAACCGCCATAACGGGGCCACTCCTTTTATGCTTCGTATTCAGTAATCTTACTTACACGGCGCTCGTGACGTCCACCTTCATACTCTGTTTCAAGCCAGATTTTCGCTATTTCCCGGGCAAGTCCAGCTCCAATAACGCGCTCACCCATTGCTAGGACGTTACTGTTATTATGTTCGCGAGTAGCTTTCGCACTGAATGTATCATGTACAAGGGCGCAGCGGATGCCTTTGACTTTATTAGCAGCAATCGACATACCGATACCTGTCCCACATACTAGAATGCCGCGGTCCACTTCGCCTTTTGCTACCTTCTCAGCAACAGGAATCGCATAATCAGGATAGTCGACAGATGTATCGCATTCGCATCCTACATCCTCAAACTCGATGCCCATTTCTTCCATCTGTTGCTTAATTTCTTCTTTAATATTTACTCCACCGTGATCTGAACCAATTGCTACTTTCATCTGTACAGCCTCCTAAATGGTTTTAAGAAAAGCTCAAGCACCCGCTCTTCTATGAGCAGGCACTGGAGCTTTCCGGTTTCTTCGTTATGACAATCTTATCTTCTAAATTGTAAACCTTTCGATCGTTGCTTTCAATTGGTTTGCGTGAGTTGATAAAATTTGCGCTGTTTTAGACATATCTTGTATCGTTTCAGCCTGTTGCTCTGCCATTGCTGTAACCTCAGTGGACCCAGCTGATGTTTCTTCTGCAATTGCCGCAACCTCTTGTGATTGCTGGGAGGTCTCTTGAATTGATTCCATTTGCTGCTTCGTCATTTTCGAAATATCTGTAATGACCGTTGCTACATCGTGAACGGACCTTTCCATTAAGGCGATCGTTTCGTTCGTTTGACTTCCTCGTTCTGCCTGATGAATCGCAGCATTTACCTGCTCATCAATTTGATAGACAACAGTCTGCACTTCTTCTTGCATTTTATGAATCAAGCTTGAGATCCCCTGAACAGCTTGTGCACTTTGGTCAGCAAGCTTTCTTACTTCATCGGCTACAACCGCAAATCCTCGGCCATGCTCCCCTGCACGCGCCGCTTCAATCGATGCATTGAGGGCAAGCAGATTTGTTTGAGCCGCAATATCACCGACTAGGCTGATAATTTCTCCTACCTCCCTTGCCTGATCTTCAAGGCGACCGACTGCTGCGCGTGATTCTTTATTATCAGTAGCGAGCTGATGAATCCCTTTAACAAGCTCATCAATGGCCGTCCGGCTCTCCGTTAAAGCTTGTACCATTTGCTTAGAGGAAGCCGTTGACTGCACCGCTCTTTCCTCTACATTTACCGCAAGTTTCGTCACTTCTTCCATCGCTTCTGCAGTGTGCTGCACTGCATACGCAGAGCTTTCCGCACCTTGAGCGATTTCATCCATCGTTTTACCGATATCAACTGCTTTTGTCGCCGCAAATTCAGATGAAGCATTCATTTCATTAACGACATCATTTGTTTTATGGAAGTTTTCATCAATGTCTCTTACCATTTGACGCAGACTGTCGAGCATTTCATTGTAAGCGAGTCCTAAGGCACGAAGTTCGTCATCTGATTTTGAAACAGCCACATCGTGCTTGATGTCACCTGCTGCAGCACGTCTTGCGGCCTCTTCTAGCTCATGCAAAGGCTTTGTAATAAGCGGCGCACAAACAAACCCTAACACCCCGCTCCAAAACACACCTTTAATCAGCGTAAAAATTATGACTGATTCCCGGTTTAATCCAAAGTAGCTTTCAAAGAAATCTCCTAAAATAAAAATAAAAATAGCACTGAATCCAAATGTAACAACCGCGAGTCCGCTAATCCCTATAACGAGCTTTTTACGAATGCTCGCCCGATATTTTTTCCGTTCCCCCACCGCAATGCGCCACCTCTCGTGTTAAATCGAACTGCTATAGATCAATGGTTACTTCAATTTTTTCTCTAATTCATCTAAGCACTCTTCAATATCATCGGCTGTTCGCACGTATTCTTCAATCGAACCACCGAATGGATCAGCAATATCGGCTGTAAGAGCATCAACCCCAACATATTCTTTTAAGGTATGTACCTTTTCTCTGTGTTCTGAAAATTGACTGCATACGAGCTGCTTATGACCGGCTGTCATTGTTAAAACGACATCTGCCCACTCAAGTAAGTCATTAGTCACAGGCTGGGATGTGTGATCATGATCAATCCCTTTATCAAGTAAAACTCTACTTGTACCCTCTGAAGCTTTGCTGCCAGGAAAAGCATGGACACCAGCAGATTTCACTTCAACTTTATCTCCCATTCGTTCTCTTAAAAGCGCTTCAGCAAGCGGGCTTCGGCATGTATTTCCTGTGCAGACAAATAAGATATGTTTCACTCCCATAATTCATCCTCCTCTCATGTATTGTCGTGTGGTTTCAGTTTTTATTATTTGTTATTGTCTCTATCTTCTTCCATCTTATCACAGCTTTTTTGAAAACTGTATCACTGTTCATGACGATTGAATGAATCGTTAGACCTAAGCATAAATATACACTCACCTACATCGGAATAATTAATTTAATGCCAAAACCTATTAATATACATCCGCCGATTAATTCACCGTACGAGCCAATATATTGTCCAAACTTCCTCCCCATTAAAAGGCCTGCCCATGAGAGCACCATACTCATTGCACCTATTACAGCCACAGTAAGCAGCGTTTTAGCACCAAGCATCCCGAGTCCGAGTCCCGCTGAGAAGCTGTCTAAGCTGACACTGACCGCAAATAAAAAGAGCCCCCAGCCCATTGGTTTGACAAGTGAATCATCATCCGACTTCAAAGCCGCAATCATCATTTGAATCCCGATAATAAGCAAAAGCGCCCCGCCAATATAGGTCGCGATCATTCCGAAATAATTAGACAACACCTTCCCTGTAACGATGCCCATCAGCGGCATGATGACATGAAACGCCCCAATCGTCACGCCAATTCTAAAAATCTGGCGAAGCCTAAGGCCAAGCATCCCCATTCCAAGCGCAACAGAAAAAGCATCCATCCCAAGCGCCCCCGCCATGATAATTAAAGTAACCACCTCATGCATACACTTCACTCCCCACACATGCTACTAAAATGTATGCAAGTCCAAAGGATAATAGGACAATAGAAAGGCGGAAGGGTTCGGTTAGGTATGAGTCGGGTGGAGCTTTGGCAATAAGAAGCGCTTTTTGCTTCGTTTGGCAAAGTGAAGCCGACGATTACCTGAACCCTGGAGCTAGACAGAGAAAGGCGGAGGCGACTGGTTTGCGTTCGATTTACCATTTAATGTATGCATTTGTTCGAAAAAAATGGGTTTTTGTTCGAATTACTTGATAGTTTATTCGAAATATCTATTAACTTGTTTAAATAATGATTATTTATGTTCATATTACACATGCTGCACTCTCAACAAGTGCTTATCGACACAAAAAATTCATCTTATTTCAAAGCAAAGAGCCTTCATCAGAGAAATCTCTCCTCATAAAGGCTCCATTAAGCTTCATTCCATCCATAATTCATTAAAATCCCATTTAAATCACTCTTCCACCTGCTGCTTTTTCGAGGCGGTTCATGATTGCTGCCCCTACTCCTTCATTTGGGAACGTTTCGGAATAGATGACATCGACGTTTTCCTGGTCAAATTGGCGTAGCGCTTCATACAGTTTTGCGGCAACGGTCGCTAAATCTTCTCGCGCACCGCACGCAATCACTGTGTCAGCCTTGTATTCAGCTGCGCGCTCTTCTGTAGTCAGTACGCCGACTTTCTTCCTTTGTCCACTTGCCTCATCCAACAGCGCCTGGATTCGGGAAGCATCATGAACTAATGTTAAGCTGCCTTTAGGTGCGTAGTGGGTATATTTCATTCCTGGAGAGCGGGGCGCATCTTCTGTATTTTTTAGTGATGGATCCACGGCCACTTCCCCGACAACTTCCTTCAGCTCCTCAATCGTTACGCCGCCGGGACGATAGAGCATCGGCGGGTCCACAGAGCAGTCAAGAACGGTTGATTCAAGTCCTACCCCTGTGCTTCCCCCGTCAACGACACCAGCAATTCTACCTTGTAAGTCATGATACACATGAGCTGCGGTCGTTGGGCTTGGTTTTCCAGAAAGATTCGCACTTGGTGCGGCAACTGGTACATTTGCGGCTTTAATTAATTTTAATGCGAGCGGGTGGCTCGGCATGCGGATTGCTACCGTCTCGAGACCTGCAGTTACATTAGGTGCGATTGGACCTTTCTTTTTATAGATAATGGTCAACGGTCCTGGCCAGAATGCTTCCATAAGTTTTTCAGCAGCAGGCGTAATTTCTGTAACAAGCTCACTCAGCTGGTCCCTGTTTGCAATGTGGACAATCAGTGGATTATCACTTGGCCGCCCTTTTGCTTCAAATATTTTAGCAATCGCTTTCTCATCGAGTGCGTTCGCTCCAAGTCCATACACAGTCTCTGTGGGGAACGCAACAACTTCTCCCTCACTTATCCACATCGCGGCATCGCTTATATATTCACGCTTTTTATCTTCATCATTTATTTTATCCACATTAAATATTTTTGTCTGTTTATAACTCATTGTACACCGCCCCTATCTCTTCTATTTTGCAAGGGTTGTCGTCTATTGTCAAACGAGGTGACAATAATCGACTATATCTCAGCTGCACCAAGGGTTTTCCATCATTTTCAGTTACCCCTTAGCCATGATTCGACAAATGTATTCATACAAATCAAAAAACAAGTTATCCACTGCTGTGGACAACTTGTGTATAAGTGTCTGTTTTTACCCTTTTTCCGCGCAGTTATTCACATGTTAATGCTTACATTTAATCATCCAATTCACATGCCCATACTCTCACCGATTCATCCACCGTCTGTTGATAATGCGTGGATTGTTTCACCGCTTTTGGAATTCGCTCTTTTTTGACCTCTTTAAAATCGAGTTGGTAAAAAAGAGGCGAAGAAGACTTTGCGCACATATAAACGGTTCTAATATCTTGATCTTTAGCATAGGCTAGGGCCACCTGTAAAAACTCCAAGGTGAGAACACCCGTCCAAATCGGTGAATCTAGCACAAGTGAACGCATTAGTGCATTGTGTTCGTACTGTTCAATCCCCACTGCCCCAATAATCTGCTCGTCCTCATTTTCTACAACAAGGAACTGAGCGACAGCATGTTCAATGCCTGCTGAACTTAATCCCGCTCTCGCCACTAATCTTTGGATCGGCAATATATCTTTTGTTGCAGCTCTTCTGACAACGATACTCATTCTATCCACTCCTCCGCCCGAATCAAGCTGCACGATGTTTGAGCTTGTCTCACCCGTGCACCTTCTTACTCGATATCTATGCGGAACGCGAGTAATTATGCCTGTTCCTTGCCAAAAAGACTTTCAACAATGTTTGAGAAGATTTCTACGACAAAGAATGTCACTTCAATTTCTTCCTCTGATTCAACTGCTGCGTTACCCTCAGCAGATGTTTCAACCGCTTCCCCGTTTGCCATATCTAAAAAGCATAATGGCGGGAATAATACGCACCACCAGTTTTCACCCATTCCCTCGCCTAATGTGATCAAAACCGCATCATAGATACCTGCTGGATAAACGAGATTGCCGTATAACTTAGTAGGAAATTGAACTTCATCAAATGCTACAGTGAATTCCTGGTTCATTCCTTGCTTTTCAAGCTCCCTGGCCACAATTGCTTCAATTTCAGGAAGATGATTGCGGATTTCAGTTTTAGCATCCTCAAGATCAATTAATCCCGTCACCCATTCAGTAATTGCTGCATTGACCTCATCTCTAATTTCACGCTTTAAAATCTGATCGCTCACCGCATCACTGTTTGCTAAAATGCGAAGACGGATCGCTTCATCCTGACTGACTGTTTCGTGATGAACAGCTACTGCTGCTGTTTGCTGAGATTCATAGCTTACTAGTAAAACGAATAAAGAGAATAATAGATAAATAATGACCTTATGATTCATATCTTTTGGATTCATTTGATTGCACCGCCCTTTCATCACTCAGTATGATCAGGGCAGTGCATTGTTAAACATGAAAGTGTTCGACAAAATGAGTCTAGTATTTTAGTACATCTTCCCATAGGCAAACACCATGCGGTCTTTCCCGTTTATATCTAATTTCACTTCGGTTTCGGCATTCGGGAACGCAGTCTCAAGCATCAATCGGACCGTCTCGCCTTGTCCTGCACCGACTTCAAAGGCGATGAGCCCTTTTTCTTTCATTACTTTTGGCAGCTCCGTCGTTAAACGGCGATACAGCTCATACCCGTCTTCCCCGCCAAATAAAGCAAGATGAGGCTCGTGTTCACGTACATGAACCGCTAATTCATCGTGCTCACCTAGTGGAATGTACGGTGGATTTGAGACAATGATGTCGAATCTTTTTTCCATTTGGATAGGAGTAGAAAGAAGGTCACTTTCAAAAAAGGACATTTTAGCATCCAACGTTTCGGCATTTAATCTCGCTATTTCTAATGCCTCTTTTGATATATCAACAGCTTCGACCTTCATCTCCGCGCACTCAAGCGCAAGCGTAACGCCGATTGCGCCGCTTCCTGCCCCTACATCGAGTACATCAACAGATGCATCTCCCCACAAGCTTTGTTTCAAATGAAGCACATGCTCGATCAGCTCTTCTGTTTCTGGGCGGGGAATTAACACATCTCCATTTACTTGAAAACGCCTGCCGTAAAATTCTTGATAGCCCATCAAATGCTGGACAGGAACCCCGTTTGAATGAGTGAGAACGTCTTTTTTAAACGCCTCCCACACGCCTGAATCAATCGGATCCTGAAACATCATAAACATCTTTGTCCGGTTGATATTCAGGTGATGCAATAAGAGCCACTCAGCAGCCGTTGCCTCACCGCCTGCCTCTTCTAAAAAAGAAGAAGCCCAACGGAGGGCTTCGTGTATGGTCTTAGGTGTTTGATTACTCTTCAGCATTTTGCATCGCTTCTGCTTGCTCTTCTACAATCAAGGCATCAATGACTTCATCAAGCTTACCTTGCAAGATCTGCTCAAGCTTTTGAATCGTTAAACCGATGCGGTGATCTGTTACACGACTTTGCGGGAAGTTGTACGTACGAATACGCTCAGAACGGTCACCAGTACCAACAGCCAGCTTACGGTTTTGATCGTACTCTGCCTGCACCTCGCGTTGAACTTTATCATAGACACGCGCACGAAGTACCTTCATCGCTTTTTCTTTGTTTTTAATTTGAGATTTTTCATCTTGACATGATACAACCGTACCTGTTGGCAAGTGAGTTAAACGAACGGCTGACATCGTTGTATTTACACTTTGTCCGCCTGGTCCGCTTGACGTAAATGTATCTACACGAATGTCTTTTTCGTGGATTTCTACTTCTACTTCTTCTGCTTCAGGAAGTACGGCAACAGTTGCTGTAGATGTATGGATACGGCCGCCAGACTCTGTTTGAGGAACACGCTGTACGCGGTGCGCTCCGTTTTCATACTTTAATTTAGAATAAGCTCCTGCCCCGTTCACACTGAAAATAATCTCTTTGTATCCACCAAGCTCTGTGGATGTGGCTTCAATCACTTCTGTCTTCCATCCTTGTGCTTCAGCGAATCTTGAATACATTTTATAAAGGTCGCCAGCAAATAACTGCGCCTCATCTCCGCCTGCAGCTCCGCGAATCTCTACGATAACGTTCTTGTCATCGTTAGGATCCTTTGGAAGAAGAAGAATTTTAAGGCGTGCCTCAAGCTCTTCTTGACGAGTTGAAAGCTCATCCATTTCTTCTTTTACCATGGCATACATTTCATCATCCAGCTTATCTTCAAGCATTGCTTTTGCATCTTTATATTGCGATACAACCTCTTTATACTCGCGGTATGCTTGAACTGTTTCTTCGATGTCTGATTGTTCTTTTGAAAACTCACGTAATTTCTTTGAGTCACTAATTATATCCGGGTCACTTAATAATTCATTTAACCGATTGTAACGGTCTTCTACTGATTGTAATCGATCTAACACGGCTTTCACCTCATTAATATTTCCAGTGCATAACATTCTAATTATAGTATATCGATACAAAAGGGTCAATCAACCCTAAAACAGTTTTATGCGAGCATCTTCTGGGAATATTACTAGTATGAGGTGATGACGATGAAATATGTAATTATCGGCGGAGATGCTGCCGGCATGAGTGCAGCAATGCAGATTGTGAGACGTAATAAGGATGCAGACGTTACAACACTCGAGATGGGTGAGTATTATTCCTACGCTCAGTGCGGCCTCCCATATGCCGTGGGGGGTTTAGTGAAAGGGGGACTTGATGATTTAGTGGCTCGTGATGTGGAAACGTTTCGCTCTAAATACGGGATCGACGCACGCGTTAATCATGAGGTAACCCATGTCGATACGGAAAAGAAGCTCGTTTCAGGCAAAGATTTCAGCGTTCCATATGAGAAATTATTAATCGCGACAGGAGCTAGCCCGATCGTTCCTGATTGGGACGGGGCTGACCTAGACGGTATTCATACGGTTAAAACGATTCCAGATACAGAAGCAGTCATAAAAGATATGCATAATGATACACATCATATTGCTGTCATTGGCGGCGGTTATATCGGCCTTGAAATGGCTGAAAACTTTGTTGAGCAAGGAAAGAAAGTAACGATGATTGAGCGCGGACCGCAGCTTGCTAAAATTTTTGATCAAGAGATGGCGAACTTAATCCATGAGGAAGCTGAAAAGCACGGCGTGAAGCTGCTGTTTAATGAGGAAGTGAAAGGATTTAAAGGAGACAGCCGCGTCGAAGAAATTGTAACTGATAAGCAATCGTTCAAGGTAGATATGGTCATTGTAGCAATCGGTGTGAAACCTAACACTCACTTTTTAGAGGACTGCGGCGTGCACTTGCATGCAAATGGCGCGATCCAAGTAAATGGCTATATGGAAACAAATATCCCGGATGTCTATGCCGCTGGCGACTGTGCCACTCAATACCACCGCATTAAAGAGCATGATGACTTTATCCCGCTTGGTACTCACGCAAATAAGCAAGGACGTATTGCCGGTTTGAATATGGCAGGAGCTTCAAGAACATTTAAAGGAATCGTCGGTACATCGATTATGAAATTCTTTTCGCTGACGCTTGGACGGACAGGCCTATCCCTGAGGGAAGCTGAAGAGCTTCGTATCCCAACCGAAATTGTGGATGCAGAGATACCACATCACGCTACATACTACCCCGGCTCAGAAATACTGACCATTCGTTTGATGTACCAGCGTCATACCGAGCAGCTGCTAGGCGCTCAAATTATCGGCAAAGAAGGTGTGGACAAACGGATTGATGTGCTTGCAACTGCCCTTTACCACAAAATGACGATGGAAGACCTCGAAAATCTTGACCTGGCTTATGCCCCTCCTTATAACGGTGTATGGGATCCCGTTCAGCAGGCATCGAGGCGCAGAGGGTAAGAGTCCTGAATAAGGGCTCTCTTTTTTTGCGTTTATCTGTTTAACTTTTCTGAAAATAGTGCCGATATACTATATAATTAGTCCTGTAAAGGTTTACATAAGGGGGGTTTTATTGTGGTTAAATGGGTTAGGGATATGAATATTCGGCAAAAGCTCGTCATCATTACCTTACTGCTGCTCCTAGTTCCAAGCTTAATAATCGGCCTCACTAGCTACTTCACTTCAAAAACCAGCTTAGATGAGGTCGGAGCAACTAAAATTCAAAACAGTGTCTACATGACTGCCGAGCTTATTCGTATGGTGCAAACCGAGGTTGAAAGCGGGGCTCTAACGTTAGAAGAAGCGCAGGATCGAGTAAAGACCGCGATTCTTGGCGAGAGACAAGCTGATGGTACAAGGCCTGTCAATCCGAATATTGACCTTGGCGAGAACGGCTATATTATCGTGTATGACGAAGCCGGAACATTGGTTGCTCACCCTAATATAGAAGGTGAAAATTTATATAATGTTCAGGATGTGGAAGGGCAGTATTTCGCTCAAGAGGCGATAGAAGTCGCTCAAGCCGGCGGAGGCTTTACTCGTTATCAATGGGCAATGCCTAACGACCTTAATACAGTCGCACCGAAAATTATGTACAACCTTTATGACCCGAACTGGGGCTGGGTGATTTCAGGCGGTTCATATATGAGTGACTTTAACGCAGAAGCTAATTCTATTTTACGTAATATTTTAATTGTACTAAGCGTCTCCTTGCTCATTGGAGGACTCATTATCTATCTTTTTTCAAAGCTATTCTCAGAACGGATTATCCGGGTGGATCAGCAGGTGCAGAAGTTAGCAGATGGCCACCTAGAAAGGTATGACCAAGATCAAGGGTATAAAGATGAAATAGGTTCTTTATCTAAAAATGTTCACGTGATGACGAACCGTTTCCGTGAGATGATCAGTCAAATTTCTGATGCTTCTACTCAAGTGGCAGCAACATCTGAACAATTAACAGCCAGCGCCGAAGAGACAAGCCGGGCTTCAGAACAAATTACCGATTCCATTCAGGAGGTAGCTTCTGCAGGAGACGAGCAAGCTGCAGCTGCGAAACAAGCTAGACATTCCACCGCAGCTATTTTAGATAATATGAATCATATCTCGAGCAGTGTACAAGCAGTAAACGAGTCCGCTGCTGTAACGAGGGCAAAGTCAGAATCAGGTGGACAGGTTATTTTGCAGACAATTAATCAAATGAAGGTCATTGATGATAAAACCGATGAGATCCAAGGAGTCGTACACAGGCTCGGAAGCAAATCAAATGAAATTGAGACGATCGTTTCAATGATTACAGCCGTGTCACAACAAACAAATCTGCTTGCTCTAAATGCAGCCATTGAAGCTGCTCGCGCAGGTGAGCACGGCAGGGGGTTTGCTGTTGTGGCTGATGAGGTCCGAAAGCTCGCCGAACAGTCAAGCCAGTCTGCGAGCCAAATTAACCACCTAATATCAGATATCCAAAAAGACATTTCCCAATCGGTCATTTCTATGGAGGCGGGCAAAGCTGCCGTAAAAGATGGGAATGCTCTTGTAGATCAAGCAGGCACAGAGTTTAGCGATATTACCGCATCCATTAATGAGGTAACATCCCAATTTACAGACGTTACAAATGCCATTGAAGACATTAAAACAGCGACCGAAGAAATGGCTCAGGCGATTGAAGCAGCTTCGCATATTGCAGCGAGTTCTTCTGATTACTCACAAAATGTAGCGGCCTCTGCCGAAGAACAAAATGCTACTATGCAAGAGATCAGTGCAGCTTCCAACGTGCTGTCAGATATGGCAGAATCACTACAGGAATCCATTAAACAATTCAGGCTTTAGAGAGAAAAACCGCCCAAAGCGCAAAAGGCCTTGGGCGGTTTCCATTAACTTTCGTTTATATGCACTTGATATCTAGGTACTTCAAGTAAAAACGTACGCTTTAATTTATCAAGCTCTGACTGTTTCTCACTGTCGTTCAATCCTTTAGGTACGTGAACCGTCACCCAGGCATGATGACCAGCGATCATAACAGATCCAGGATTAAACGGTGATTCGTTTGCTACAACACGGCGCATTAATGATTGGTGATCTCCCAAGTCTTCATGATAATTATGAGCGGATCGGTAGCTGCTACCTGTTGTATTTAACTCTCCCATTTGATCAAATGTTTGAGATCTTCGAATCGAACCATAGTTAATCGGACCAGGACCCAAGAGACCGTATGTTACTCGCTCCGCGCTCGGATGCTGATTGTTGCTTTGTGCTTGAACTTCTGGCTCTTCAGGGTTGTTGCACCCTGTTACCAAAAACATTCCGGCCAAAACTCCCGCTAACCATTTTCTCTTCATGATGAGCACCTCCTGCAGCGAATCGCTGCATTTATAGGTTGCCCACATATCTTAAGTTACTCGTTGTTAGATTTGACCATGTTTCACAGCAGGGTCAGGTATGCGTGAAGGCTTATTTGGCACTTCATGACATGTACGGCAGCGAGGCTCGTATGCTTCTGATGCCCCAACTAAGATAATTGGATCGGTGTAGGAAGCAGGATTGCCATCAATTAAACGCTGTGTTCTGCTTGCAGGCGTTCCGCAAACCGGGCAGACCGCTTGAAGCTTAGTAACTTCCTCTGCTAATGCCATCAGCGGCATAATCGGCCCAAACGGCTCTCCTCGAAAATCTTGATCAAGACCTGCGCAAATCACGCGGATACCGCGGTTTGCCAGCTCATCTGCCACTGCCACAATTCCTTCATCAAAAAACTGTACTTCATCTACTGCTACTACCTGTGTCTCCGGCAGTACATGCTCAAGAATATCAACGGACATGCGCACTGGCATCGCACACACCTTTGTTCCATTATGGGAAACCACTTCTTCCTCACTGTAGCGGTTATCAATCGCTGGTTTAAATACTTGTACTTTCAGCTTCCCAAAGCTCACTCTTCTTACCCGGCGAATAAGCTCTTCTGATTTTCCTGAGAACATACTTCCACAGATTACTTCTAAACGGCCTTCATGCCCCGTCACACGCATAGTTTTCCCCCACCTTACAACAAATAATCTTTAACCTGCTTGTCTAAAGATCAATTGATCCCTTGATCATAGCATCTCAATTTATTTAAACATTCATTTTGACATGTAATGGATTTTCAATTTCATTTTTAGATATGCCGATTGAACGGATTGCGCCGGTTCAGACGATAATTGGGTTGGTTGAAGCGCTGTATGCGCCATTTATACTCGCTTTTGCGTTAATTGACCAGCTAATTGCATCACTCTGTGCTGATTGCGCCGGTTCACGCTATTATTGCGTCGCTTCGCAATTGTTATGCGTCTATTCCGCTCATAATTACGCCCATTCAGTCCGCGCAAATCCCGCTTTAGCCGCACCAGGTGCAAAAAAAACAGGCAAGTGCAGTGCGCTTGCCTGTTCGCATATCCAGTTTACTTCATGTTGTATTTCTTCTTGAAACGATCAACACGTCCACCAACATCGTTAAGCTTCTGCTTACCAGTGTAGAATGGGTGCGAATCTGAACTGATCTCAACTTTTAGAAGCGGGTATGTGTTACCATCTTCCCACTCAATTGTTTCAGCAGAACCTTTAGTAGAACCGCTTAGAAACTTAAAACCAGTACTTGTATCCATGAAAACCACTTTTTGATATCCTGGGTGAATACCTTGTTTCATTGATTTCATCTCCTTCCGCCCTGAATCTCTTCGAAACAGAGTTATCTAATCACACATGACGAAATTATATCAAGCCAAGCCTTGTTTTGCAACTGTATTTTCGATGATTTTATACGTTGTTACGCACGATTCTTCATAAAACCGCATCATAGCAGTTTTCTGCATCATCCATTTACATTATTTTCTTCGGCTCGCACCTGACATATCTTTTTCCATTTCACTGAAAAAGTCAGCATTCGTCTTCGTATCTTTCACCCGCTTAATGAATTGATCGACAAAATCATGCGAATCATTCATTGTCTTACGGATCGCCCATAGCTTGTCTAACTGATCTTTTGGCATAAGAAGCTCTTCTTTTCTTGTACCCGAACGGCGGATATCGATTGATGGGAAGATACGGCGCTCAGCCAATTTACGATCAAGATGAAGCTCCATGTTCCCTGTTCCTTTAAACTCTTCATAAATGACATCATCCATGCGCGATCCTGTTTCTACAAGAGCTGTAGCAAGGATGGTTAAGCTTCCGCCTTCTTCAATATTACGCGCAGCACCGAAGAAACGTTTAGGACGATGGAACGCAGCCGGGTCAATACCACCGGATAACGTACGTCCGCTTGGCGGGATGACTAAGTTATAGGCACGTGCAAGACGAGTGATGCTATCCATTAAAATGACAACATCTTTACGATGCTCAACCAAGCGCATCGCGCGCTCAAGCACAAGCTCAGCAACTTTAATATGATTTTCCGGAACCTCATCAAATGTTGAACTGACGACTTCGCCTTTTACCGAACGCTCAATATCGGTTACTTCCTCAGGGCGTTCATCAATTAACAGTACGATCAATTCCACATCAGGGTGGTTCTCAGCAATACTGTTGGCTACTTCTTTCATAAGAGATGTTTTACCAGCTTTAGGAGGTGCAACAATCAATCCACGCTGCCCGAAACCTACAGGAGAAATCATATTAATGATACGAGAAGATACTCGGCCTGGAGCTGTCTCAAGTTCAATTTTTTGTTCAGGGTATAAAGGTGTTAAGGCAGGGAAATGAGGACGTTCCTTCGATGTTTCAGGTGCATCACCGTTTACTGCTTCTACATGCAGAAGTCCGTGGTAACGTTCGTTTTCCTTTGGAGGTCTTACTTTACCGGATACCTTGTCTCCGTTACGCAAGTCGAACCTGCGAATTTGAGAGGCTGAGATATAAATATCTTCAGAACTTGGCATGTAATTAATTGGTCTTAAAAATCCAAAGCCTTCAGATTGAATGATCTCAAGGACACCTTCCATAAACATCAAACCATCTTTTTCAGCTTGGCCTTTTAAAATCGCAAAAATAAGTTCACGTTTAGTAAGTTTACTATAATAAGAGACTTTGTATTGCTTAGCTAACTCATAAAGCTCTTTTAGCTTCATTTTTTCTAAATCTGCAATATTGACACTGCTCATTATTCCACCACACTCTAATCATAATAAAAAGTAAGATCCTTTTTAGTAGGTTGTAGTAGTATAAGTAAAAGATCCGTACTTTTTTTCGAACTAATAAAAATACTTTGTTCTATTACATTAATATAAATTACATCAATATAAATTACATCAATATAAATACTTGTATCATTGTACCCCATTAGATCAAATATATTCAAGGAACATTTTCCTAACAAATAGTCGGTAGGAAGCGTAGAGATAAAGAATGAAAGCTAGACATGCGTCTAGCTTTCGTCACTATGTTTATTTAATAACAAGGCCTGGCTTCTTCTTCATACTGTGTGTCCCATCGACAAAACGGACTGTTCCGGACTTTGCACGCATAACGAGTGATTGTGTTGTTGCACGGCTTCCCTTATAGTAAACGCCTTTTAATAACTCGCCATCAGTTACACCTGTTGCAGCAAAAATACAATCGTCCCCTTTAACGAGGTCATCCATCAAAAGGACTTTGTTAAAGTTTTCAATTCCCATCTTTCTGCAGCGTTCTTCTTCTGCTTCATTTTGCGGGAGAAGGCGGCCTTGCAATTCGCCTCCAAGGCATTTTAAGCCTACTGCAGCAAGAACTCCTTCAGGTGCTCCTCCTGAACCAATCAATAAGTCTACACCTGTATCATCAAAGGCTGTATTAACAGCAGCTGCAACATCACCATCCGGAAGCAGTTTAATACGGGCTCCTGCTTCGCGAATCTCATGAATGATTCTCGCGTGACGTTCACGGTTTAGAATCGTTACAACGAGATCCTCAATATCTTTATTTTTGGCACGAGCAACAGCCTTTAAGTTATCGATAATCGGAGCGTCGATATCAATTTGGCCGACAGATTCCGGTCCGACTGCAATTTTATCCATGTACATATCAGGTGCATGCAGAAGGTTGCCATGATCAGCAACCGCAAGAACAGCTAGTGCGTTCCATTGACCTGAAGCAACGATATTTGTACCTTCAAGCGGATCGACTGCTACATCCACACGCGGGCCATAGCCATTACCAAGCTTCTCCCCGATATAGAGCATAGGAGCCTCATCCATCTCTCCTTCCCCAATGACCACTGTTCCTTTCATTGGGATTGTATCAAATACATCTCGCATTGCTTCTGTTGCTGCACGATCCGCTTCTTCTTTATTGCCAAGACCCATCCAGCGGCCTGAAGCAAGAGCCGCGGCTTCTGTGACGCGGACCAGCTCCATTGATAAACTTCTCTCCATCTCTACCCTCTCCCTTATTGCATCTTCCGTCTAGCTTTTTACTTGATCCATCTCATCTTCTGTTAACTTTTCACGCCATAGCTTTGCTCCTAAGCCGAGCAGCTTTTTCTCGAGGTTTTCATAGCCGCGGTCTACATGTTCAAGACCTGAGAGCTCTGTTACACCTTCAGCTGTGAGGCCTGCTACAACAAGAGCAGCGCCTGCGCGAAGATCACTTGCCCGCACTTTTGCGCCTTGAAGCGGCGTTTTCCCATTAATAATGGCTGAGCGTCCTTCTACTTTTACATTAGCTCCCATTCTTCTTAACTCATCAATATGCTTAAAACGGGCATTATAAATAGTATCAGTTACAATACTTGTTCCGCTTGCTTGAGTTAAAAGAGTGGTGAATGGCTGCTGCAGGTCAGTCGGAAAACCTGGGTAAACAAGCGTTTTTATATCAACGCCTTTTTTCTCCCCTGTGTTATGGATCAAAACTTGATCATCATTCGTTTCAACCGAAACACCCATCTCGCGCAATTTTGCGATAAGAGAATCGACATGATAAGGAATAATGTTGTCAATGATCACCTTTTGTCCGATTGCTGCTGCGAGGATCATATACGTGCCTGCCTCAATTCGATCTGGAATAATCGAATGGCGGCATCCTTTTAGAGAATCGACTCCATCAATACGAATCACATTCGTTCCTGCACCTTTAATTTTAGCGCCCATGCTCGTAAGCAATGTCGCCACATCAATGATTTCAGGCTCTTTGGCAGCATTCTCAATGATCGTCTGTCCTTTTGCCCGTACGGCTGCCAGCATAATATTAATTGTTGCTCCGACACTGACAACATCTAAATATATCCGTGCACCGCGAAGCTCGTCAGCCCTCAGATAAATGGCTCCCTGCTCATTGGTTACACGTGCACCAAGTGCTTCAAACCCTTTAATATGCTGGTCAATCGGACGAGGCCCAAGGTTACATCCTCCAGGCAGGCCGATTACAGCTTTGTTAAATTTACCAAGCATAGCTCCCATTAAATAATAAGAGGCACGCAGCTTCTTCACTTTGCCGTTTGGAAGCGGCATGGCAATCATATTTGACGGATCAATTTTAATCTCTTGGTCCGCAAGCGAAAGCTCCACCTCTCCACCAATTTCACGCAGTAAATCCCCTAAAAGCTGGACATCTGAAATGCCAGGTAAATTATCAATGGTAACCGGCGTATCTGCTAAAATAGCCGCCGGGATTAACGCGACTGCACTGTTTTTTGCACCACTAATCTGTACGGTACCCTCAAGCGGATGACCGCCTTCAATCATAAGTTTTTCCATAACCGCATCCCTTCCAACCATACTCACGATTACTAGATAGACGTATAGTTACGTTTGTATCCAT
Organism: Alkalihalophilus pseudofirmus; assembly: GCF_029094545.1. Lineage (NCBI taxonomy): Bacteria > Bacillati > Bacillota > Bacilli > Caryophanales > Bacillaceae > Alkalihalophilus > Alkalihalophilus pseudofirmus. The sequence continues at coordinate 3,881,877 of NZ_CP117835.1, forward strand.
TATACCCAAAGATAGGAAAAAGTAACGAAGTGAGTTGTCACATTTTAACGATTTATACCGTTTGATGTCACGAAAATCAGGCCTGTTGTGAATTAGCGATTATTCCAATCTGCTAAAAACTTTTCAATTCCTTGATCTGTTAACGGATGCTTTGTCAGCTGCTTGATCACATTAAAGGGAATTGTTGCAATATGCGCACCGCGCGCTGCCGCTTCTGTTACATGGACCGGATGGCGTACAGATGCTGCAATAATTTCTGTAGGAATATTATGAACATCAAATATATCAGCAATTTGAGAAATTAAGTTTAATCCGTCGTGTCCGATATCATCAAGTCTTCCAAGGAAAGGAGATACATACGTCGCACCTGCTCTAGCAGCAAGCAATGCTTGAACAGCAGAGAAAACAAGTGTGACATTCGTTTTAATATTAAGCTCAGAGAAAGCATGAACAGCCTTCAGACCTTCTGTTGTCATTGGAACCTTCACTGTAATATTCGGTGCGATAGCAGCAAGTTCCTTCCCTTCTTTAATCATTCCTTCTGCATCTAGTGCAATCACTTCTGCACTTACTGAATCTGATACGATATCAGTAATTTCGCGAAGACGGTCGTGAAAGTCTACTCCTTCTTTAGCAACAAGTGACGGGTTTGTAGTCACACCTGCTAAAATACCAAGCTCTTTTGCTTCACGAATATCATCTATGTTTGCAGTATCAATAAAAAATTTCATGCTCATCACCTCAAGGAAAAAGTATATGCGCTCTATGTAAACGCTATTAGAATTACTTATCTGACTTGTAATCGCTTACTGATTATAGTAAAAAAATATCGAGTGATATATCGAGTAATACAACCGTTATTAGTTTAATAAAAATTTGACAGGTTTTGACGAAATTAGTCTTTAAAATGACGTTAAAAGCAGCTCAAGTGAACTGCTTTTAACGACTGAACCTATTTATTATGCTTTGTTTGAAGAACCAAACTCACGCATTTTGCCTTGAACTGTTTCTTTAATTGCTTCACGAGCTGGTCCTAAGAATTTACGTGGATCGTACTCGTTTGGCTTAGCAGCTAGTGTTTCACGAACCGCTTTAGCAGAAGCAATTTGGCTTTCTGTATTTACATTGATTTTAGCATGTCCAAATTCAATTGCTTTTTGAACATCTTTTGTTGGGATACCTGTTCCGCCGTGAAGTACAAGCGGAATACCAACTAAACCATCGATTTCTTTCATGTGATCGAAACCAAGGTTTGGCTCACCTTTATAAGGGCCGTGTACTGAACCTAGTGCTGGTGCAAAGCAGTCAACACCTGTTGCTTCAACTAGCTCTTTACACTCAGATGGAATCGCATATGCTGCTTCAGCATCATCAACGATTAGGTCATCTTCTTGTCCACCAATGCGGCCAAGCTCAGCTTCAACAGAAACTCCAAGAGCATGTGCAACATCAACTACACGCTTAGTAAGCGCGATGTTTTCTTCTAGTGGATAGTGAGAGCCATCAATCATTACAGATGTGAATCCTGCATGGATCGCCTCAACACATTTTTCAAAGCTTGAACCGTGATCTAAGTGAATCGCTACAGGAACTGTCACATTGTACTCTTCCATAAGTGATTCAACCATTTTCACAACAGTCTTGAAGCCGCCCATGTAACGTGCAGCACCTTCTGATACACCACAGATTACTGGAGAGTTCTCTTCTTGTGCAGCTTGCAGGATCGCTTGAGTGAACTCAAGGTTGTTTAAGTTAAATTGGCCAACAGCGTAGCCTTCCGCCTTTGCTTTATTAAGCATGTCTTTCATTGAAACTAAAGGCATCGTACATCCTCCTTTATGTGTGAGCATTCATAGATATCTGTGTCCGTCTAAGCGAGCATACTACACCATATCCATTATCAAGATTCCCGAATACAACAATTACTATCCAATTGAGCATGCACCCAATCGGGTATGTATATGAGATCTTGTTTTTTCCGCTCGTTTAGTTTGAACGTGTTCATTATAGCATACTCACCAGGAATTACACCCTTTTGCAAAGGAGAATCGACAAGTTTTTATAAGTAAACGCTTCCTTTTATATAGAACTCTTTTATGAGGTAACTAAGTGGTCTTTAATCACTTTTCTCACATCATCAATATCGAATGGTTTGGCAAAATGAGTAATCGCTCCAAGCTGCATCGCTTCATTAATTAAATTCAGCTCACCGTATGCTGTCATCATGATCACTTGTACTTCCTCATGCTTTTCTTTAATACGGCGAAGAATCTCAAGCCCGTCCATGCCAGGGATCTTCATATCAAGCAGCACTAGATCAGGTGACTCTTCTTCTACTACTTTTAGTGCTTGCACCCCATTTGCCGCTTGGTACAATTGGTACCCATCCTTTTGAAGGATCTCACTTAATAACACACGAATGCCATACTGATCATCTACAACTAATACTTTATGCATACCCTGCCTCCTTAATTGTTATGTCCTCACGTCCGGACCGCCACAATAAAAGGACTCATTCTACCCAAAATGAGTCTCTCGTTTCTCTTATCTTACAATAAGTTCGGCTGCCTGTGCCTTAATTCCTGCAAAAGAGCTAACATCTTACAAAATATTATCCGACAAGATCCTCGAACCATGTCGATTTAAGCGTTTTGATTCAAGCTTTTTTTCTCTTTCCTCATTGATTGGGGTACGCTATAATGCACGTAGACTTTAATGAGAAAAAGGAGTAACCAAGATGATCCCTATTTTCACTACTCAATTAATGGGCCGAGTTAAGGCGGTTCGTGAAAAAGAAGAAGAATTTGAAGATGCTGCCCGCCTTTTAGCGCAAGCTTTAGTTGGCGAAGGTACTATATATGTATACGGATGCCGTGAACTTCGCGGTGTTACAGCAGAAGCAGAGTACGGCACAGACCGTGATGAAAGGATTAAGCCGCTTACTCAAGATAACTTAAGCGAGCTTACACCGGCTGACCGCGTTTTACTTTTCGCCCCTTTTACAAATGACGGTGAAGCATGCCGAATGGCGACAAAGCTTCATATCCAGGGCGTTCCATTTGCCTCTGTCTCTAATTTTCATGACGAGCAAGACGCATCTTTCTCTCTAGCTGATCTTCATATTGATTTTGAAAGTGATATCGGCTTAGTCCCTGATGAAGAAGGTAACCGCAGCGGCTACCCTACTTCAATTATCGGACTTTACACGTACTTCTGTATCATGCTTACAGTTAAGGAGATTATGAGCGAGTATTAAAAAGGTTCGTGCCGTTAGTGGTGAGGTGCGAAGGTGCGATTGCGTCAGTTGAGGCGGTTATTGCGTCGGTTCTCGGTTCGATTGCGCCGGTTCGCTCTGGGTATGCGCCGCTTCCCGCTGTTATTGCGCGGGTTGACTATTAATGCATCACTCTGGCTCGTAATTGCGTCAATTCAATTATGAATTGCGTCGCTTCAGCCGATGATTGCGCCGGTTGCACAATGATGCATAACCCAAAAAAGCATAAGAAAAAGGTTTGCCCAATCAGCGGGCAAACCTTTTTTGTATTATTTCTTTAACGATGCACCAATGAAGTCGCGGAATAGCGGCTGTGGGCGTGTTGGGCGAGAGACGAATTCTGGGTGGAACTGTGATGCGATGAAGTACGGGTGATCTTCAAGCTCGACAATCTCCACTAAACGGCCGTCTGGGCTTGTCCCAGAGAACGTGAATCCTGCTTTCTCCATTTGCTCACGGTATTCGTTGTTGAACTCATAACGATGACGGTGACGCTCGTATACGACTTGCTCTCCGTATGCTGCTTGTGCAAGAGATCCATCCACAAGTTTACAAGGGTATAAACCAAGGCGAAGCGTTCCGCCCAGATCTTCTACATCCTTCTGCTCAGGAAGAAGATCGATAATTGGATATGGTGTTGCTGGGTTTAATTCTGCAGAGTTCGCATCTTCAAGTCCTAGAACGTGACGCGCAAATTCAACAGTTGCAAGCTGCATTCCAAGGCAGATACCTAAGAATGGAACATGGTTTTCACGAGCATATTTAATCGCAGAGATTTTCCCTTCAATTCCACGGTCACCAAAGCCACCAGGAACTAAAATTCCATCTGAATCTTTTAATAAGCTCTCCACATTTTCATCCGTTACTTTTTCAGCATCAACCCAGTCAATTTCAAGGTCAGCGTCATACGCATAGCCAGCATGACGAAGTGCTTCTGCTACTGAAAGATATGCATCCGGAAGAGCTACGTATTTACCAACCAGAGCAATTTTCACTTTGCTTGATAAATTTTGTACTTTTTCAACAAGAGATGTCCACTCTGTCATTTCAGCTTGTTTTGTATCAAGTTTCAGGTGATCGCATACAATTTGGTCAAAGTTTTGTGCTTGAAGCTCAAGCGGCACTTGATAAAGAGTTTCGGCATCGCGCGCTTCAATTACAGAATCCTTGTTAATGTCACAGAATAACGCAATTTTTTCTTTCATATCTTGTGGAACTGGCTTTTCTGTACGAACCACGATAACGTTTGGCTGAATACCTAGACTGCGGAGCTCTTTTACACTGTGCTGAGTCGGTTTAGACTTCATTTCTCCCGCTGCAGCAAGATATGGGATTAATGTACAGTGAACATACATTACATTATCCATACCGATGTCGCTTTTAATTTGGCGAATGGCTTCTAGGAAAGGCAAGCTCTCAATATCACCAACTGTTCCGCCGATCTCAGTGATCACGACATCAGCATTTGTTTCGCGTCCTGCACGGAAAACACGTTCTTTAATTTCATTTGTCACATGTGGAATAACTTGAACCGTACCGCCTAGATAATCCCCGCGACGCTCTTTTTTCAGAACAGTAGAGTAGATTTTACCAGTAGTTACGTTGCTGTTTTGGCTTAAATTAATATCAATAAAACGCTCATAGTGACCAAGATCAAGATCTGTTTCAGCGCCATCATCTGTGACGAAAACTTCCCCGTGCTGATAAGGACTCATTGTTCCTGGGTCAACGTTAATGTATGGGTCAAATTTTTGGATCGTCACCTTTAACCCGCGATTTTTTAATAAACGTCCTAATGAAGCGGCCGTAATTCCTTTACCAAGTGATGACACTACGCCACCTGTAACAAAAATATACTTTGTTGCCATGCGATCGACTCCTCTACTTTTCATCAAAATGTATTTTCCCCTAAAAAGGTCAATAAAATAAAAAAAAACAAAAGCGACAGCTCACCCTAAATAGGGGGCGCACTTTTGTTTTGGTTATAAAATATGCATTTGCTTTTAATAAAGCCCAAAAATGATTCTACCTAGTTCAGGGACAGAAGTCAAGCCTCTGTTAAAAAGACTGAAAATGCAATTAACGTTCTTCGTCCTCTTCTACCTCTTCATCATCATCAAAGTCCGTATCGAGATCTTCTTTGTCAGTGAAGTCAGCATCTTCTTCATCGTCATCATCTGCATCTTCTTCATTAGAAATCTCATCTAGCTCGTCCTCTAAGTCTTCAAACTCATCGTCAAAAACTTCCAGGTCATCATCTAAATCCTCATCGTCACTCTTTGCTTTTTTACGAGGATTAACTGGTGAAGTAATCTCTTCTTCTGATTGCTCATGAGGATACCAGCTTTTAAGGCCCCAGTTGTTATCACCAAGCGTTAAAAAGCGGCCATCGATGTTTAAATCCGTATACAAAAATGACATACGCTGATTTACTTCAGCTTTTTTCATTCCCTTAATTTCTGAAATCTCTTTAACTAAATCAATGAAATAATAAGGCTGGCGCTTTTCTTTCATTAAAGCATAAGCGACTTCAACCATTGACAGCTCTTGGATCTCTTCCTTTTCCATCTCGCGTAGGTTCAACGTAAGCACGTCCTTTCAGCATTTCTTGCATCTATTGCTTATTAAATATTGGCATAAAGTTCATACCTTTCATTATAAACACATTTCATATAAATATGCTAGATTGAAGACGAAAAAGTATGAGAGACATTTTAATAGAATGAAAATGAACAAAAAGACAGTCTGCTGACTGCCTTTTGGAGTGATTCGCCTTGTTGACTGAGCGCTTGCTATGAGGGCCGGCGCAAGGGCTGCTTGTTCAATTGCAGCGATTGAGAGTATATATGCGTCAGTGTCCGGCTGATGTGCGCCGAAGGTTTGAGTTATTGCTTCCGTTCAGAGCACAATTGCGCCCAATGAGGTTAATTGCGCCTGTATGTGGCGTAATTGCGTTCCTTCATATGCGGATTGCGTCTGTTCGATGCATAATTGCGCCGGTCAGCGGGTGCAGGGGCTGAACAAGCCCCTTCCGCTTTTCTTTGTGTCTAGCTTCGGCTCCTTGCCCTGCGGGAAAAAACGGTGCATCGATTGAAGTCAAAGAACGACTTCAAATCTCTCCCCCTTATTTTTCCGCATGCCAGAACAGTCGCCTCAGCTTTTCTTCCTACATATTCCTTCTATACTGTCCGCCTACTTGGTAGAGGGCGCCTGTGATTTGGCCTAGGCTGGCTACTTTGACGGTTTCGATTAGTTCTTCGAAGATGTTGCCGCCGGTGATCGCCGTTTCTTGCAGGCGTTTTAGAGCTTCAGGTGCTTTGTCTTGGTGCTTTTCTTGGAAGGCACGCAGGTTTGTGATTTGCTGCTCTTTTTCTTCTTTTGTTGCTCGTGCAAGCTCCATGTTGAACTCTTCTTCTGTGTTCTCGTTTGGATTCATGTACGTGTTTACACCGATAATCGGAAGCTCGCCTGTGTGCTTCTTCATTTCGTAGTGCATTGACTCTTCTTGAATTTTGCTTCGTTGATATTGTGTTTCCATCGCTCCAAGTACGCCGCCGCGATCATTAATACGCTCTAGCTCTTGCAGCACCGCTTCTTCTACTAGGTCTGTTAACTGCTCAATGATATATGAACCTTGTAGTGAGTTCTCATTTTTAGCTAGACCTAGCTCTTTTGTAATAATCATTTGAATCGCCATCGCACGGCGGACTGATTGCTCAGTCGGGGTTGTGATTGCCTCATCAAACGCATTTGTGTGAAGCGAGTTACAGTTATCATAGATCGCCATTAAAGCTTGAAGCGTTGTACGGATATCATTAAAGTCAATTTCTTGTGCGTGAAGTGAGCGTCCTGATGTTTGAACATGATACTTAAGCTTCTGGCTGCGCTCATTTGCTTCGTATTTATTCTTCATGACCGTTGACCAAATACGACGAGCTACTCGGCCGATTACCGTATATTCAGGGTCAAGACCGTTACTGAAGAAGAATGATAGATTTGGTGCAAATTTATTAATGTCCATGCCGCGGCTTAAGTAGTATTCTACATACGTGAACCCGTTTGCCAGCGTAAATGCCAGCTGACTGATTGGGTTTGCACCCGCTTCTGCGATATGGTAGCCAGAGATAGATACAGAATAGTAGTTACGAACTTCGTGATCAATGAAGTACTGCTGGATATCCCCCATCATACGAAGGGCGAATTCCGTTGAGAAGATGCACGTATTTTGACCTTGATCTTCTTTTAAAATATCGGCTTGAACCGTTCCACGAACCGTTTGAAGCGTACGAGCTTTAACCTCTGCATATTCTTCCGCATTAGGTTCACGGCCGTTTTCTTCTTTAAATTTCTCAAGCTGCTGCTCAATCGCTGTATTCATGAACATAGCTAAGATGATCGGTGCCGGTCCATTAATTGTCATCGATACAGATGTAGACGGTGCACATAGATCAAAGCCATCATAAAGCTTTCTCATATCCTCAAGCGTACAAATGCTTACACCGCTCTCCCCGACTTTTCCGTAAATATCAGGGCGGTAATCAGGGTCTTCTCCGTAAAGAGTTACCGAGTCAAAAGCCGTACTTAAACGCTTCGCCTCGTCATCTTTTGATAAGTAGTGGAAGCGGCGGTTTGTACGCTCAGGCGTTCCTTCGCCGGCAAATTGACGCTTAGGATCTTCACCTTTACGTTTGAATGGGAATACTCCTGCCGTATAAGGGAAGGCACCTGGTACGTTCTCTTCCATTGACCAGCGCAGAATTTCGCCCCAGTCTTCAAACTTCGGAAGAGCTACTTTAGGAATTTTCAGACCTGATAAGCTTTCCGTCGTAAGCTCTGTCACGATTTCTTTATCACGGATTTTTGTTACGAATGTGTCTCCGCTGTAAGATTCTTTTAGTGAATCCCAGTTATCAAGAATCGATTTACATGCTGGGTGAAGCTTCTGTTCGTATGCTTCTTTCGTTTTCATTAATTGAGCAAGAACGTCTTCACTAGCCTCACCATGTTTCTCAAGCGCTTCAATTGTTCCAGTCACCTGATAGATTTTGCGGGCAATGTCCACTTGCTCATCAGTCAGCTTTTTATATTGTCTTACGGATAGAACAATATCGCGTAGGTATTGCGTTTGCTCTGGCGGGATGATGACATTTTGCTTGATGACATCTTTACTCGTTTCAATATTTGTTTGGAAGTCTGTACCGCACTTCTCATTTAACGTATCCATTAATGCTTTGAATAACGTGTTTGTGCCAATGTCATTAAACTGACTAGCAATCGTACCGAAAACAGGCATCGCATCAAGTGCCTCTTCAAAGCGAGTACGGCTGCGCTGGTACTGCTTACGTACATGACGAAGAGCATCTTCTGAACCTTTACGGTCAAATTTATTAATCGCAATCACATCAGCAAAGTCAATCATATCAATTTTCTCAAGCTGTGACGGGGCCCCGTACTCACTTGTCATGACATATAAAGATACATCTGATACTTCCGTGATCTCAGCATCCCCTTGCCCGATTCCGCTCGTTTCAACAATAACAAGATCGTAGCCGGCTGCTTTTGCGACATCAATTGCATCACGAATGCTGTCAGAAATCTCTTTTCTAGAGTTACGTGTAGCTAAACTGCGCATAAATACACGTGAATTATGAATTGAGTTCATACGGATACGGTCACCTAAGAGCGCACCGCCTGTTTTTTGTTTCGTTGGGTCAACAGATAGAATCGCTACGGTTTTGTCGGAAAATTCGTTCAAAAAGCGGCGTACAAGTTCATCTGTTAACGAGCTTTTCCCAGCTCCACCTGTTCCTGTGATTCCTAAAACCGGTACGTTGTTTGTCATTTGCTTTAATTGATCAAGCGTTTCCTCAAGCGTTGCTGCCACTTCTTTTTTCGCTTCAGCATGCAATTCAGCATAAGAAATACATCGAGCAACGGCACGTGCGTTTTTCTCTTTTAAAGAAGTTAGCTCCTCTGACACTTGTTCTACTGTAGGGAAGTCACACTCTTTGAGCATTTGATCAATCATTCCTTGAAGGCCATGCTCACGGCCGTCATCTGGTGAGAAAATGCGGGCAATACCGTACTCATGCAGCTCACGGATCTCAGGAGGTGTAATAACCCCGCCGCCGCCTCCGTAAATACGGATATGGCCGGCACCTTTTTCATTTAAAAGATCATAGCAATATTTGAAGAACTCAACATGTCCGCCTTGATAAGACGAAATCGCAATTCCTTGGACATCCTCTTGAATGGCAGCGTTTACAATCTCTTCAACAGAGCGGTTATGCCCAAGATGGATAACCTCAGCTCCGCTTGCCTGTAAAATTCGACGCATAATATTAATTGAAGCATCGTGGCCGTCAAATAAACTTGAAGCCGTTACGAAACGCACATGATTCGTTGGTTTATATGATTGAGTTGTTGACATCAAACTTCCTCCTTTTAATTAGAGACGGTTGTAAGCGGGGAAAGTAATTGCTCACTTTGAAGCTTTGTGTATTCTTCTAAGGTGTAGAGTCTGCGGATGGCCCAGCGTCTGAACGTCCACATATGTCCTTGCACTAAAATATTGTGGCTCATCAGCTTGATCTCTTCTTCACTAAGATCAATACGATATTCAGCCACATAATCACGAATAATGTCTTCAAACATTTTCGTCATTTCTACTTCTTTTTGAAGAACGTACATTAATGCTTCTTTAGGAAGAGATTTTGCCTCTTGATACATGACAAGCACTTCATCTTGCAGGTGATCAATTACACGGAAGTAAGCGGCAATTGCCTTTTTCACACGGTCAATACCGACAGCTTCGGTATCTAGCTGTGAAACAAGCTGATCACGAACTTCTTCATAGATCGCATCACATACAAGGTAGAGGACATCCTCCTTTGAACCAATGTACTCATAAAGCGTTCCAATGCTGAATCCAGATTCTTTAGCAATTTCTCTTGTTGTTGTGCGGTGGAACCCTTTTTCAATGAAGAGGCGTACGGCGCCCTTCACCATCTGCTCGCGGCGTTTTTTTACTAACTGTTGATCTTTTACCATGGATGGCACTGCTTTTTTCTTCAAACTATTCAACCTACTTCCTTTTAATCGTATTTCCGTCTCTAGATGCCAACGTGCCTCACTAGCAGCAAGCCATCATCACTCGCTGCTTATGAGACTCCTTTTTCGTACTTATTAGCATACTAGAAATTGAAGCTACGATCTATCATTTATGTTGATTAGTCTGCTAACAACATTTTAGAAATTACAAGTCGTTGAATTTCATTTGTTCCTTCATAGATCTGTGTAATCTTCGCATCACGCATATAACGCTCTACTGGATAATCTTTTGTATAGCCGTAACCGCCGAATACTTGAACCGCTTCAACCGTTACATCCATTGCTGTATCCCCAGCGAATAATTTAGACATCGCAGATTCCTTGCCGTAGGAAACGCCTTCGCTTTCTCTCCATGCTGCTTGATACGTTAATAGTCGACTAGCCTCAATTTTTGTTGCCATATCAGCGAGCTTGAAGCCGATTCCTTGCTGTGCGCCGATCGGCTTGCCGAATTGCTTACGCTCTTTTGCATAGCCTACTGCAGCATCAAGGGCACCTTGTGCAATTCCTACTGCTTGAGCAGCAATTCCGTTACGGCCGCCATCAAGCGTCATCATCGCTACTTTAAATCCTTCGCCTTCTTTGCCAAGCATATTTTCTTTCGGTACACGGCAGTCTTCAAAAATAATTTCCGTTGTAGGAGATGAGCGGATTCCTAGCTTCTTTTCTTTCTTACCTACAGAGAATCCTGGAGTATCTGCTTCAACGATGAATGCCGTCGTCCCTTTATGACGCGCTTCTGGGTCAGTCACTGCAAATACGATATAAATGTCTGCAATTCCGCCGTTTGTAATGAAGATTTTAGAGCCGTTTATCACATAGTGGTCGCCATCTTGAATAGCTGTTGTTTTCATTCTTGCAGCATCAGATCCTGAACCTGGCTCTGTTAAGCCGTAAGCACCAATTTTTGTTCCTTCTGCCATTGGACGAAGGAATTTTTGCTTTTGCTCTTCTGTACCGAATTTATAAACAGGCCAGCCAGCAAGTGAAGTATGCGCGGATAATGTTACTCCTGTTGAAGCACAGACACGTGATAATTCTTCAACAGCAATACAATAGCTCACATAGTCAGCACCAATTCCGCCGTACTCTTCAGGCCACGGAATCCCCGTTAGTCCAAGCTCAGCCATCTTATCAAAGATTTCACGGTCAAAGCGTTCTTCTTCATCACGCTCTTCTGCTGTCGGTTCTACTTCATTTTTTGCAAAGTCGCGTACCATTTTACGGATCATTTCTTGCTCTTCAGTTAATAGAAAGTTCATGTTTGTTTCTCCCCTTTAATCTGCTAGTAAATGCTTGCCAATGACGATACGTTGAATTTCACTTGTTCCTTCGTAAATCTCACAAATCTTTGCATCACGGAAGTAACGCTCTACTGGGTAATCCTTTGTATATCCATAGCCGCCGTACACTTGAACTGCTTCAATTGACACTTCTACTGCCGTACGTGAAGCAAACAGCTTCGCCATCGAAGCTTCCATGCCGCTCTTTTTACCAAGCTCACGAAGCTTGGCTGCACGGTACACTAATAGTTTTGAGCCCTCTACCTTTGTCGCCATATCAGCTAGCTTAAAGCCGAGTCCTTGCTGATGCCCGATCGGCTTACCGAACTGCTTACGCTCTTTTGCATAACCTACCGCTGCATCAAGCGCTGCTTCAGCAATTCCTAGAGACTGAGCTGCGATACCGATTCGCCCTGCATCAAGGTTAGACATCGCAATCTTAAAGCCCTCCCCTTCTTGGCCCAGAAGGTTTTCTTCCGGTACACGAGCATCTTCAAATGTAAGTTCTGTTGTGTTTGAGCCGTGAAGACCCATTTTCTTTTCCTTTTTTCCAACAGAAAATCCCGGTGTGTCTTTATCTACGATGAATGCAGAGATGCCTTTTGTTCCAAGCTGTGAATCTGTTGATGCGAACACGATATACACATCCGCTTCCCCGCCATTTGTGATGAACACTTTTGAGCCGTTTAAAATGTACTCATTGCCGACTCTTTTCGCTGTCGTTTTCAAACTGCCGGCATCAGATCCTGCACCAGGCTCCGTTAAGCCGAATGCCCCTAAATACTCGCCGCTTGCAAGCTTTGGAACATATTTTTGCTTCTGCTCTTCTGTTCCGAAATAGAGGATCGGATTCGTTCCGACAGAAGTGTGCACCGATAAAATAACCCCGACAGTGGCACTCACTTTAGATAATTCATTGATCGCAATAATATAAGAGGTAAAATCCATACCAGCCCCGCCGTACTCTTCAGGAATCGGGATCCCCATTAAACCAAGCTCGCCCATTTTATTGACGATCTCACGCGGGAAGGTTTCGTTTTCTTCCATTTCTTCTATAAAAGGCGTAATCTGCTCTTGGGCAAAGTCACGCACCATTTTGCGCATCATTTCTTGTTCTTCGGTAAATCGTAAATCCATTTCTGCACCTCCGTAATCTGTTTGTCTTTTTATATAGCGGCTGCTTCGCTTTTGTATGACTTACTCGTAAACGTAAAATCCTCTGCCCGTCTTCTTCCCTAACCAGCCTGCTTTTACATACTTTCTAAGCAGCGGGCATGGGCGGTACTTATCATCGCCGAATCCTTCATGAAGGGTTTCCATAATGTAGAGGCATGTATCAAGTCCGATAAAGTCAGCAAGCGTAAGAGGTCCCATTGGGTGGTTCATACCGAGCTTCATTACTTCATCAACTGCCTCAGGTGTCGCTACCCCTTCATATACCGTATAGATCGCTTCATTGATCATCGGCATCAAAATACGGTTTGAAACGAATCCTGGGAAGTCGTTTACTTCAACAGGTGTTTTCGAAAGAGTACGAGATAGGTCTTCAATTGCTTGATACACCTCATCTGTTGTTGCTAGACCGCGGATGATTTCAACAAGCTTCATTACCGGTACTGGATTCATAAAATGCATGCCGATTACTTTTTCCGGACGATTCGTTGCTGCTGCAATTTCTGTAATCGGAAGTGATGATGTATTCGTTGCAAGAATCGCATGTTCTGGCGCAATCTTATCGAGGTCAGCAAAAAGCTTAGATTTGATCTCCATGTTTTCAATCGCTGCTTCAATCACAAGATCCACATCCTGAGCATTTTGCAAGTCAGTTGAAGGTGTCAAGCGTCCTAAGATCGCATCGCGTTCTCCTTCTTCTAAGCGGCCTTTTTCAACTTGGCGATTTAAATTCTTTTGAATAGTTGCCATCCCGCGCTCAACAAACTCTTGTTTTAAGTCGTGTAAAATGACGTCAATTCCAGCCATTGCATGTACTTGAGCAATTCCTGATCCCATTTGTCCTGCTCCGATTACCATTACTTTTTTCATACTCATTCATTCTCCACTCCTCTATTAAACGTTAAAGTTAGACTGTATTTATTTCACTTCGAATTATTTCACTTCAATTAGAATCGCGTCACCTTGACCGCCGCCGCTGCAAATCGCCGCTACACCAAGGCCTCCGCCGCGACGCTTCAGTTCATGTGCCAGTGTTAAGATAATACGCGCTCCACTTGCTCCGATTGGATGTCCAAGTGCCACTGCCCCGCCGTTTACGTTTACTCTTTCAGGGTCAAGATCTGCAATTTGGTTACTTGCAAGGGCCACTGCGGCAAAGGCCTCGTTAATTTCAAATAAATCTATCTCACTTGCTGATTTACCAGCTTTCTTTAATAGCTCATTAATGACAAGACCTGGTGTTTTCGGGAAATTTTCAGGCTCAATGGCAAGAGCATGATGTGCCACAATAGTTGCAAGCGGCTCAATGCCTTCTGCTTCAGCCTTCGCTTCAGACATAAGAAGCATGGCAGCTGCTCCGTCGTTCACACCTGGTGCATTTCCTGCTGTAATCGTGCCGTCTTTTCCAAATGCAGGCTTAAGCTTAGCCAGCCCTTCAGATGTTGTGCCAGGACGAGGTGCTTCATCTCGCTCAACTATTACAGGCTCGCCTTTACGCTGCGGTACCGGTACAGCCACAATTTCTGTGTCAAATGTTCCTGCTTCGATTGCACTTAGTGCTTTTTCATGACTTCGTGCAGCCCACTCGTCCTGAACCTCGCGTGACAGCGCTAACTCCTGTGCTACACCATTTCCGTATGAGCCCATATGTACGGAACGGAAAGAACAAGTAAGTCCATCAAATACCATCCCGTCAATCATTTCTGCATTACCCATACGTGCACCCCATCTAGCTTTAGGGACATAATATGGAGCATTGCTCATCGACTCCATCCCGCCGGCTAAAATAACTTCCCCGTCACCAGAACGGATAATTTGATCAGCCATTGTTACACTTCGCATGCCTGATGCACATACTTTATTAATCGTTTCCGTTTTAACACTCCACGGAATTTCAGCATAGTTGGATGCTTGACGAGATGGGATTTGACCCTGTCCTGCTTGCAGAACATTTCCTAAAATGACTTCATCAACATTCTCGCCTTTCCACTTAGCACGAGCTAATGTTTCTTTTAAAACAAGTCCTCCTAATTCCGCTGCTTTGAGGCTGCTTAAGGCGCCTCCAAATTTCCCAAAAGGTGTACGAGCTCCACTCACAATTACTGTTTTCATTGGTAATCCCCTTTCAGATCATAGACATTTATTGACCGAACGCTCGCTCGGTAGGAGTTCTGATAAAAAGCGCAACAAGTGATTGCGCTTTCAATTAAAGCTAAAAACATAAGTTGTGACCCGTGGAAACCACGAGTCGACAACTCTCCCAATAATTCACCACTATTACTTCTACTGAACTAACTCAGTTTCCTTCTTAATTAGTGATTTTTCTAAAATTTCTACAATATCTAACGTTTGAACGTCTTCTTCGACTTCTTTCGCCTTTGTTCCATCACTTAGCATCGTTAAGCAGTAAGGACAGCCGCTTCCGATCATCGATGGTTGTACTTCAAGCGCTTGCTCTGTACGAGCGACATTGACACGCTGGCCAGCATCTTCTTCCATCCACATCATACCGCCGCCGGCTCCACAACACATACCATTTTGACGATTACGCTCCATCTCTACAAGCTTCACACCAGGGATCGCTTCAAGGATCTCACGCGGCGGCTCATATACTTCGTTGTAACGGCCAAGGTAACAAGAGTCATGATACACAACCGTTTCATTGACTTCATGTGTTGGCTTAATGCGGCCTTCTTTGATTAAGTCAGCTAGAACTTCTGTATGATGGTAAACTTCCACACCTTCTAAGCCGAAGTCAGGATACTCATTTTTAAATGTGTTATAAGCATGAGGATCGATTGTGACAATCTTTTTCACGTTATGCTTATTAAACAGCTCGATATTAGCTGTTGCCAGCTCTTGGAATAAGAATTCATTTCCTAAACGACGCGGAGTATCTCCTGAGTTCTTTTCTTTGTTACCAATGATTGCAAATGTTACGCCAGCCTCATTCATCACTTTCGCAAATGATTGAGCAATCTTTTGGCTTCGTTTATCATATGAGCCCATTGATCCTGCAAAGAATAGGTATTCGAACTCTTCGCCTTTTTTCTCCATCTCTTTGACTGTCGGCACATGAATATCATCACGGCCATCACGCCAGTTTTCACGCTCTTTACGGCTGATGCCCCAAGGGTTTCCTTGACGCTCGATATTTGTCATCGCACGCTGTGCATCTGCATCCATTTTTCCTTCTGTTAAGACAAGGTAACGTCGCATATCAATGATTTTATCAACATGCTCGTTCATTACCGGACATTGATCTTCACAGTTACGACAAGTCGTACAAGCCCAGATTTCTTCTTCAGTAATAACGTCACCAATCAAGCTGACATCATATCCTGCAGCAGCTTCAGCACCGCCAGCACCTTGCATTGCTAATTGATTTGCTTTTGTATTAGAAAAAGCAAATTCCGGGAGCCACGCCGACTTCGAGGTAACCGCAGCACCTTTTTCCGTTAAGTGATCACGCATTTTAACGATCAAATCCATTGGAGAAAGCATTTTTCCTGTGCCTGTTGCCGGACACATATTCGTACATCGTCCACATTCTACACAGGCATATAAATCAAGCAATTGCTTGTGGTTAAAGTCTTCGATCTTGTTGTTACCAAACTGCTCTTGCGACTCATCTTCAAAATTAATAGAAGAAAGGCGGCCAACTTTATGCGTGCGTCCCATGAATACGTTTGCAGGACCAGCAATAAGGTGAGCGTGTTTTGATTGAGGTACATACACTAAGAATGTTAATAAGAACAATAAGTGCATCCACCAGAAAACAAAGAATAGTCCACCTGCAACGGCTGGCGATAACCAGCTGAATGCACCAGCAATTCCTGAGGCAATCGGTTCAAATCCACTCATTGATTTTTCTAGCCAGATAATCTCCATTCCTTTAGCGATCAGCTTTGAGGTCATCAGTCCACCGATAAAAATAAGGACAAGACCTGATTTCCAGCCACGCTTCAGGCGTACAAGCTTTTCAACATAACGGCGATAGAACGCCCATACAACGGCAATTAAGATCATAACTACGACAATTTCTTGGAAGAAAGTGAAGTAAGGATAAAGCGGCCCAAGCGGCAGATGCGATCCTACAGCAAGCCCTTTCCAAATCAGATCAATCGCTCCTAGCTGTACAAGCAAGAACCCGTAGAAGAACATTAAGTGAATAATTCCGCTCTTCTTATCTTTCATTAACTTCTTTTGTCCGAATACGTTTACCCAAACGGATTCGAGCCTCTCTTTCATCGAGTGATCAAATTCTGCTTTTTTACCAAGCTTGATATACTCGACACGTGTCATAACAAGAGTAGCGAATAAGTAGACTGCATATCCTGTTACGAGTAGAAAGGCGGCAAGATTAACCCATGTTAACGCTTCCATCACAAACGTCCCCCTTTTCGACCTAGCTAGTATGTGAGAGTTCTTCTTAAGCTGCTACGTCAAATTTGAATGTTTTGAAAATAATAAATTATTACGGTCATTATAGCATAAATTTCAATGAATGAGCATTCAGTCGACGAAAAAGATGAAAAATTTTTTTCAATTGATTGGAAACGCTTGTTTTATCTAGGTTTTTGCTCGTATTTGAATACAACACTCTCATCATATTACGCTTAATGAATGGGTATGCTACAAAAGAATGTCACCTGAAGGGAGGTCATCAGATGAACTGGTTATGGATTGCACTGTTAATTTTTATTGTACTCTTTACATGGCTGCGCCTCGATTTTGTAGCGGGACAGAAAAAACAGCGTCGTGAAGCGACTAGGCATGATCAAATCACTCGTCATAGTGATGTAAGCTTTTTAGGCAACGGAGATGAATTTTTTGAAGCTCTTTTTGCCGATCTCAATCAAGCCGAACATCATATCCACCTTTTGTTCTATATCTTTAAAGAAGATCACATCGGACAAAAAGCATTGAAAATTTTAGAGGATAAAGCCAAAGAAGGTGTAACCGTTCGTCTCCTTGTGGATCGTTTCGGGTGTAAGCTCTCACGAAAAACTATAAAACAACTTAAAAAAATTGGTGTTAGATTTGCTTTTTCTCACCCTGTCAGCTTCCCCTTTATTTTCTTTACCTTAAATAGAAGAAACCATCGTAAGCTCGTTATTGTTGATGGACGTGTCGGCTATATTGGCGGTTTTAATGTAGGTGATGAATATTTAGGACGCGACCCTAAGTTTGGTCCCTGGCGTGATTTTCATCTTCGCTTAGTCGGAGACGGCGTACAGGATTTACAAGAGCAGTTTTTAGAGGACTGGCAGACAGCAAAGCA